>HF985534.1:1389-8229 GCA_000432015.1 Clostridium sp. CAG:1024
GCATTCCTGCTGAAAACACTGTTGTTTACGGAGGAAGCGGGAGAGGAGTGCGCAGCTGAGAACGAGCAGGAACAGCAGTCCGACGTCTCGAACCAGACGGATGCGCTGTCCGAAAGCTAATTGCAGCAAGGGCGCTGCATGGATTGATGCGGCGCCCCTACACGATCGAACTTGTTACGCGCGCCTATCTTCCGCAGCGCAGCGCGCGAATCATCTCCGCCGGCGTGTCCGACGAGAAGACGCTGTTTCCGGCAACCAGAATGGAAGCACCCGCATCAATGCAGCGTGCAGCCGTCTCTGGGTTGATGCCGCCATCCACCTCGATCTCACAGCTAAGACCGCGCGCATCGATCAACGCGCGTAGTGTGCGTATCTTTTGGACGGTTTCCGGGATGAATTTCTGGCCGCCAAACCCCGGATTGACGCTCATCAGCAAAACCAAATCGCAATACGGGAGCACCTCTTCCGCGGCACAAAGCGGCGTTGCAGGATTCAGAACGACGCCGGCCTGCATACCGAGCGCATGAATTTTCTGAAGAAGCCTGTGAATGTGCCGTTCTGCCTCCACGTGAAAGGTGATGCAGTTCGCACCCGCTTCATGAAACGGTTCGATCCAGTCGCCCGGGTGATCCACCATTAAGTGTACATCGATCGGGAGCTGTGTATGTGTGCGGAGCGCTTTGCACATCGGTGGACCAAAGGTCAAATTCGGCACAAAATTCCCATCCATAACGTCAAAGTGTACCCAATCAGCCTTCCAGTCGGACAACCGCCGAACAGCCGCACCCATTTCGGCAAAGTCTGCGGACAGGATAGACGGAGCAATTTTAATCATAGCGATGCTTTCTCCTTGTTTCAAATTCCTTTGCAAGTAGTTTATATCGTTCATAGCGCCCTGGAGACATGCCGCCGGAAGCTATCATTTGCTTTATCGCACAGTCGGGTTCGCTTATGTGCATACAGCCTGGAAAACGGCAATGGCCGGCCGCCCCCGCAAATTCCGGATAGCATTGATCCAAAGCTTCCTGTTCAAGCGTTTCCGGCTCATAAAGAGAAAAGCCGGGCGTATCCATGATCGCGCCGTGAAATACCGGCCAGAGCTCAGCATGACGCGTGGTGTGTCTGCCGCGCGACGTTTTTTGAGACAGATCCCCTGTCGCAAGCGAAAGCTCCGGCACAAGCGCATTGATCAGCGAGGATTTCCCGACCGCAGATTGCCCTGCAAAGCAGGAGATCTTTCCTTGTAAAATGGTAAAAAAACCATCGAGGCCCTCTTTGGTCAGAGCCGAGACGCGAAGCGTTGGAAAGTGCGCCGCATAGTCCCGTTCAAATATTTCTACAACGTGCGCATCTGCACTGTCGCACTTATTGAGAATGAGTATGGGCGCGATAGAGAGCAGGGTCGCTTCGACGATCAGTTTGTCCGCAAGCAAAAAATCAGGTGCGGGGGCAGAGGCGGAGAGCACGATCAAAAGCTGATCAATATTGGAAACTGGCGGCCTCACCAATGCGTTCTTTCTCGGCAGTATTTCGGTTATCAGTGCATGGCCGTCCCGCTGCGGCGCAAAGCGGACGCGGTCGCCGACCATCGGCGTCAGACCCTCGGCGCGGAATCGGCCGCGCGCCTTACAGGCCACGACCTGTTCCGATTCGTCGGACAGGACGTAGTAGAACCCGCCGATTCCCTTCAAGATCAGTCCGCATTGCATGGGATCACTCCTTTACGGAGAAGCCGGTGTCCTGCCGTCGCACCTCCGTACCGTTCACATAGAGAATCAATTCGTACCGTCCGCTCGCCTGTGCCGTTGCTGTAAAGGAAACCGGAACTTTTTCGCCTTTTTGCAGCAAACCTTCAAACAGGATGCGTTCGACATGCACACCGGAAACGGTTTCTTCAATCGTCACCATCACCGGCGTGCCGCTCTTTTCGATCGTGAGATTGTACGCAATGTCTGAAACACAGTCGGAAGGCGCTGCGCCGGAAACCGTCAGCGTGACTGTCATGTTCGATGGGACCGTCTCGCCGGCATTCGGCTGTTGAGAAATGATCTCTCCGGTATTCTCCGCCATGCCGGCCTCGTCGTATCGCAGATAGATTCGCTCAAAACCGACGGCATCCAACGCTGCCAGGGCATCCGAAAGCGACAGCGACGTGATGGCGGGCATCGGGATCATATTGGCGGCGGTCGCACTGATAATAATGTCAACAGTGCTTCCGGGTATAATTTCAGTTCCTGCGAGCGGAGACTGTGCGCAGACATACCCAATGGCAACGTCCGAGACTTGATAGGAAACGGTTCCAAGCTGTAATCCAGCTGCCTGGATCGCAGCAACCGTCTCATCATATGTTTTACCGGCCAAATTCGGAACGACAGGTACTTCCGGCCCCGCGCTGACAGAGACCTTCACGGAACTGCCGGATTTGACGCTGAATCCCGCATCAGGCGACTGACTCACGATACGGCCGTAGTCAACAGCCGTGCTCGCGACATATCCCTCGATCTCCAGTGCCAAGCCATAATCTGCCGCTTTGGATTGGGCCTCCTGCAGAGTTTTCCCAGTGAGCGAAGGGACGACCGCAAGTGAACCGGATTTCCCCGTGAAGGACGAACGGGTAGCAAGAAATGTCCCGATCAGAATCGAAATAAACACGCCGACAACGATCGCGATTTTCCAAGCGCCGTGGAGCCGTGCAATCGAGCCATCCGGCTGACCCATTGCGCCGCTTCCCGCAGAAAAGGCCATATCGGCATCCGGTTGCTGTTCACGGCCGGTAATGGGGTGCCAATTGGGATCACGTAAAGCACGGTTGATCGCCCATGCCATGCGGCGCGCAGAATCGAATCTTTCAAGCGGCTCTTTGCGAAGTGCAATAAGCACTGCTTCGTTCAGTGCGGGCGGAATGCGGGGATTCAGTTCGATGGGCGACAGCGGTGTCTCATTGATATGCTTCAAAGCAATGGAAACCGTGCTGTCCGAGGAAAATGGGACGTCGCCGGTCAGCATCTCATACAGCATGACGCCGACGGAATACAGATCGCTTTCCGCTGTGACCGGCTTTCCTTTTGCCTGCTCCGGCGAAAGATAGTGTGCAGAGCCGAGCACGGTAGAACCGGCGAATGTAACGGTGGTAGCCTGCACGTCTCGAGCAATGCCGAAATCCGTCAATTTTGCTCTTCCGCTCGGTGTAATAATGACATTCTGCGGCTTGACGTCCCGATGAATGATCCCAGCCTCGTGCGCGGCGGAGAGCGCATCCAATACCTGCGTGCAAAGACTGACGGCGGACTTCGCCGGCATAGCGCCCCGCTCCTGAATGATCTCCTTTAGTGTGCGCCCCTCAACGTATTCTAAAACAATATAAGGCATTCCATCATATTGACCAACGCCATATGCTCTTACAATGTTTTCGTGAGAAAGATGCAGAACTGCGCGCGCCTCCCGTTCAAAGCGCCGCAAGAACTCCGGGTTCTCGCGGTACTCCGGCTTCAGCATTTTAATGGCCACATTTTTGCGCGTCGTCAGGTTTACGGCGCGGTAGACCTGCGCCATGCCGCCTGTTCCGATCAGCGCCGCAATGCGGTATCTGTGGTTCAATATGACGCCGATCATATGTTCTGCACCCCCGTACAGCGTGCAAGCACGACCGAAATATTGTCGCTGGAACCCGCATTGCTTGCAGCGTCGATCAGGGAATCGCACAACGGCTCCAACGCACCGCCGCCGGACAGGATCGCGGAGATCTCCATATCGGATAAGCTGCCGTGTAGCCCGTCAGAACAAAGCAAAAGCATATCGTCTTCGTGCAGCGCGCCGCAAAACAGATCCGGTTCAACGGTCAGATTCGTACCGACTGCACGCGTAATAACGTTACGCAAGGGATGCACGGCAGCCTCGTCTGGCGTAATGGATCCCTCGTCCATAAACGTTTGGACGAGCGAATGGTCTTTGGTAATGCGGGTCAGACGGTCTGCACTGTATAGATATAACCGGCTGTCACCGATATTTGCCGCAAGATAACGGTTGTCTTCGATGACTGCGCAGACAAGCGTTGACCCCATGCTGCGGCAGGACTCGCTGTCCTCCGCCGCCCGATAGATCGAGAGATTTGCCTCAAGGATCGCATTGCGCAGGGCCGGCTCCGTCAGAGACAGCGGTGCAAAGTGTTCGGCTTGCGTCTTGAGCGTTTCAATCAGCATTTCGCTTGCAACTTCTCCCGCCGCATGTCCTCCCATGCCGTCGGCAACTGCAAGCAGTATTGAACCGCGTGCATTCGAAACGGCGCAGCAGCGATCCTCGTTCGTTCGGCGCCGCCCGATAACGCTCTTACAGGCGTAATTCATTGCTGACCCTCCTTCTCAATTGACCGCAGGCGCCCTCAATATCCGTCCCCATTTCGCGGCGAACGGTCGCAGAAATATGTTCCCGCTCCAGCCACGCGGCAAATTGCTGTGCCTGCTGGCGCGTCGCGCCGGAGAGATTGCGCTCAGGCACGGGATTCAGCGGGATCAGATTCACATGACAGCGCATGCCGCGCAGACGCTTCGCCAGCGCGACGGCGTCCTGCTCCGAGGCGTTCACGCCGGAAATCAGAGCATATTCAAAAACAACACGTCTTCCCGTGCCGTCGGCGTAAGCGCGAGCTGCCTTGAGAAGCTCTGCGATCGGATAGGCACGGTTGATCGGCATAATGCGGCTCCGTGTTTCATCGTCGTGTGCGTGCAGTGAAACGGACAGCGTCACATGCGGCGCTTTCTCCATGAACTCATAGATTTTCGGAACGATGCCGCAAGTCGATACGGAAATATTGCGCGGGCTGATGTTCATGCCGTCCGGCGAAGAAACGAGGTACAGAAAGCGCACTACGTTCTCAAAGTTGTCCAGGGGCTCGCCGCTGCCCATCAAAACGAGGTTCGTCACCGCACGATGCCCATCCTCGTGCGGTTCGTCTTTTTCGATCGCGGCGATTTGGCCGAGCATTTCGCCCGCGTGAAGATCGCGCACCTTTCCCTCAAGCGTGGAGGCGCAAAACGCGCAGCCCATGCGGCATCCGACCTGCGTGGAGAGACAAACGGTGTTGCCATAATGGTAACGCATGAGAACGCCTTCGACGAGGTTTTCATCCTCAAGCGAGAACAAAAATTTGGCAGTACCGTCCCGCTCGGAGAGACGCTTTTGAAAGATGGAAACCGCGCCATATGGCAGAGCGGCAAGTTTTTCTCGCAGCGTTTTGGGTAGGTTTGTCATTTCCGCCGGCAGCACGCCGCGAACGAGCCAGGCATAGACCTGTTTTGCACGGTATCGCGGTTCTCCAAAATCGGAGAGCAGCTTTGCAACCTCGTCAAGCGTCATTTCTGTCAAATACATCGTTTCATCCTCGCGACAAAAAATCCGTCCGTACCGTTCCTGTGGGGGAGCAGCTGCAACATATGACCGCTATGGAAAGCGAAGGGCAGAGGATCCGGCGAATACTCCGCATGCTCTTTCAAAAAGCGTTCCACTTGCATTTCATTCTCCTGCTTCGAGATCGTACAGGTCGCATACACAAGGATACCGCCGGGGCGCACATAGGAAGCGCATGCGGAAAGTATGTCGTGCTGCGTTGCTGCAAGCGACTCGATATCGGATTCCCGCTTGCTGTACCGAACGTCGGGCTTTTCATGGAGCAAGCCGAGTCCCGAACACGGGACGTCCAGCAGGACCGCATCGAAAGCCGCGTCAAATTCCGGATCGTGCTCCGAAGCATCTTTCAGTAGAATGTCCGCAGTCACATGCAGACGTTCGAAGTTCTTTTGCATCAACGCAATTCGATGTGCATGTTTTTCGAAACAAGTCAGCAGCGCACGATTCTCTGAAAGCGAAGCAATGTATGCGCTTTTGCCGCCGGGCGCGGCGCAAGCGTCCAGAACGCGTTTTTCGCGGCAGTCGCCCAGCGCGCGGCAAAGGAGCATTGCGCCTTCGCTCTGTATCGCCATACGTCCCTGGCTAAATGCGGGATGCGACGCAAGATCAAATCCGCGTCCGAGCAACAAGGCGTTGTCATCCAGAGCGCCTCGCCGAACAGGGCAGGGGAGGGCATCGGCAAGCTCGTCGGTCGTGCAGGGGAACTGTGCCCGGACGGTCAAGCCGGGCGATGCGGCTGCAAGAAGCTTTTCCGTGTCTGGGAGGCCCAGCTCCTTTGTCCAAAGCGCAACAAGCCAATGCGGGCAGCTGTATTGAATGGATAAGCGCTGCATCGTATCTTCCGGAAGCGCCGGAAGGGAATTGCGCGCTTGATCCACGCGCCGAAGCACTGCATTCACGAAGCCGGTCAGACCATTCATACCCATGGCACGGCAAAGCGAGACGGTTTCAAAAATCGCGGCATGGCTCGGTGTATCCAAAAAGAGCAGTTCACAGCAGCCGATCCGAAGGAGATTCCTCACGACCGGTTTCTGTCTGCCTTTTACGAAACCGTCAATGATATAATCCAGATAGTACAGATGTTCGAGCGTACCGTAGCATAGCGCAGCAGTGAATGCTGTGTCCTGCGCGGAAAGGCCGCGAACGGCGTCTTTTATACGCAGATTTGCATATGCTCCGCGTTCTGTAACATCGGTGATAATGTCCAGGGCGATGCGGCGCGGGGTTGCCGCGCTCCCGTGCTTTGCCCGCTGTGGATAATCGGAACGACTCATTGAAGTACTGCGCCGGAAAGCGGCTTTCCTCTCAAAAAAGTCTTGCCGTCCATACGCTTTCCACCAGGGGCTTGCAGCTCCAGAATCTCAAGAAGTCCATCAGAGCACTGTACAAACAACCCTTGTTTTGCATCACCTGTACATGTGTCATTCGGCAATCCGG
>HF985534.1:8290-20670 GCA_000432015.1 Clostridium sp. CAG:1024
TCACCGGTTCGCCATTCCAAAATGCGTATGCGCCGGGCCAAGGGTTGACGCCTCGAACAAGATTGTGTACCTGCTCCGCGGTACGCAAAAAATCGATCTTTCCGTGCTCCTTTTTCAGCATCGGACATTTTGTTGCGGCAGATTCGTCCTGCTTGATCCGCGTGATCGTTCCTGCTTCCAGGGCATGCAGCGTGGATTTCAATACTTCGGCGCCCATAACGGCAAGTCGGTCATATAATTCTCCCGCCGTCTCATCGGGCAGGATCGTTGTCGCCTGCTGCAGGAGGATATCGCCCGTATCCATACCGATGTCGGTCAGCATCGTCGTGATTCCCGTCTCTTTTTCACCGTTGATGACCGCCCACTGGATCGGTGCGGCGCCGCGGTAACGCGGGAGAAGCGATCCGTGGACATTGATGCAACCGTGCTTCGGGATATCCAGATTGGCCTGCGAAAGTAATTGGCCGAATGCAGCGGTAACCATAAGATCCGGTGCAAAAGAAGCCAGCGCGTTGATCCCGTCCTCTGAGCGGATTCGCTCAAACTGATATACAGGAATACCGTGCTGCAGTGCAAAAGTTTTAACGGGCGGCGGCGTCAGCTTTTCATGCCTTCCGACGGGACGATCCGGCTGTGTGAACACAGCGATCGTATGCCCGGAGCCTGCAAGCATTTCCAGCGTGGGCAGGGCAAACCCCGGTGTTCCAAGAAAAGCAATTCTCATTCGTTCTCCTCCGCTTCGCGCGCACGGCGTTCTTGCTCGAAATCTGCCGGAGGTTCTTTTACAAGGCGCAGATACACAAGACCGTCAAGATGATCTAACTCATGCTGTACCGCTCTTGCAAACAGGCCACGTGTATCATATTCATAGAGATCCCCGTTTCGATCGTAGGCCTCGACGACAACATGCTCCGCACGCTCAACATAGCCGGATTTTCCGGGAAAAGAAAGGCAGCCTTCCATGTCTCCCTGCACGCCTTCACTCAGCGTAATGACGGGATTGATCATTTCAACAGGGCCGTCTCCGGTATCGATGACCACAGCACGGCGCAGCACGCCGATCTGCGGTGCGGCAAGGCCGACTCCGTCGGCATCATACATGGTATCAAACATATCATCGAGCAGCGAAGCGAGCTTAGCATCAAATCGATCGACTTTACGACAGACTTTGGTAAGACAAGGATCGTCGTCAACACGAATATTACGCAATGCCATTAATTATAGCCTCCTTTTATCCAATTATATTATACACATTCGGTGTGCTACTGTAAAGAAAGTCGGTGACTCCCAGCGATTCGTCGCTAAAAGTCTGCCGTTTTACAGTGCAAACAACCGGTGGTTGTGCCGTGCTCAACTCGTGGTTGCGAACGATTTTTGCAATCAAAGACTGGGTTATAGCCAAACAGAGCGGTTTATGTCATAATGGCAGCAGAAAGACTGAAGTGAAATCTTGGAGGAACGATTATGGAAACAATAGGAAAGCGCATTGCAGCGCTCCGGCGAGCAAAAGGCCTTACGCAGGATCAACTGGCGGAGCGCGTCGGTGTGACTGCGCAAGCTGTCAGCAAGTGGGAAAACGACAATTCCTGCCCTGATATTTCGATTCTGCCGCTGATCGCCGAAGTGCTCGGCGTAAGCACGGATATGCTGCTGGGTGTAACGCCGATCGATGCTTCGAAGTTTGCGGCACCGAAACAGGCTTCATGCGGACATGCGAACGGAGAGGAGAGCGCGCACGAGCGCAACGGTTTTACGGTTATGTTTGACGGAAGCAAACGCTCCGGCATCGCATTCGCGGTCGCAATGATCCTGACCGGGGCGGTATTCCTTCTGTCTAAAACGCCCGTCTGGCCTTTTGCCCCGATCGAATTCTGGAGTTTTGTCTGGCGCGCCGTAGTGCTTGCCATCGGCGTCGGAAGCCTGATCAACCGCGTTTCGCTGGCATCTGTGGGAATCTCTCTTGTCGGTGCTTATCTGGTGCTTTCGAACCTCGGAATTCTGCGATTCGAGTTGTCCTGGAGCATCCTTTGGCCGGTTCTTCTGATTCTTGTCGGCGTATCGCTCCTGATTGACCGAGTGGGACCGCGGAAACGCGGAAAGAGCTTCTCATGGGCGAAGGATGTAAATCATCGCGAACGCCGCATGGAATACAATCAGGAAAACGGCCGGATCCATATGGACTGCGCATTTGGTGAATTCATGCAGGTAGCCGACCTGGAAGAGTTCCACGGCGGAGACGTCGATTGTTCCTTTGGAAAGGCAACACTGGACCTGACGGCTTGTAGAGTATTCCCCGCTGACTGTGCGCTGTATGTGGATGTTTCCTTTGGTGAGTGCGAGATTCTTCTCCCGCGCACCGTCAGACTGGCGCAGGCCGGAAAGCGTTCTTTCGGAAGCCTTGAGGTCAACGGCGAACCCTACGCGGATGCCTCCATGACCATAAGCATCAATGCTGACGTCAGCTTCGGAAACCTCGCGGTCAAATATCGATAATCACAATGATCCTGATCTGATAGAATAAAAGTCTCCGATTGTCATTGCATTCGGAGACTTTTTTTGCAGTCTGTATTTTCAGAACCGGTGATCGAGATGCGAAAGCCAAAAAGCACGCATTGCTTGCTTCAAATCAAACGGCTCATGTGGTCGCCGTATTGTTGTCCGTCGCCACAAAGCAGATGACGAACAGAATCGTCATTGCACTGGTGCGTCCATGGACCGGCGGGCTTTTCAACCTTCTGCCCGCCGATGTGGAACGCAATACACAACCATTTCGATATTCGTCGAACGCTTATACGTTCTTTTCGCTGAGCGTTTGCTGCAGCGCCTCTTCTCTGTACTGATGCGTATACAGATTGTAGTAGTACCCTTTCTGTGCAAGCAGCTCGTCGTGCGTTCCGCTCTCCTGAACCTTGCCCTCTCGAATTACGAGAATGCGATCCGCACTGCGAATGGTCGAAAGACGATGCGCAACGATAAAGCTCGTTCTGCCCTTCAGTACATTCTGAATGGCATCCTGGATCAATTGTTCCGTTTCCGTATCAATGGAGCTTGTCGCTTCGTCGAGAACGAAAATACGCGGATTTGCAAGCATAACGCGTGCAAACGAGATCAGCTGTTTCTGCCCGACGGAAAGTCTTGCGCCGCCCTCTCCGACTTCGGTATCATAGCCGTCCTTTTGCTTTTCTATAAACACATCCGCATGGACAAGCCGCGCAGCTTCGCGAATCTCCTCCTCCGCAGCATCCGGTCGACCGAAGGCAATATTGTCACGAATCGTTCCCGAAAAGAGATGCGGCGCCTGGAGCACATAGCCGAGATGCGATTGCAGCCAGAGCTGAGATCGTTCTCGATAATCCTTCCCGTCAATGAGAATTCGACCTTCCGTCGGCTCATAGAATCTGCACACAAGGTTGACGATCGTGCTCTTGCCTGCGCCGGTCTCTCCGACCAGCGCGATCGTTTCGCCCTGATGTACATCAAGGTTAAAGTCCGAGAGTACTTTTTCGCCTTGCTTGTAAGCAAATGATACATGCTCAAAACGAATGTCTCCGTGCAGCGGCTCCCAGTTTTCCCGTTTTTCGTGAAGAATATCGCCGTACTTTTCAATTACGTCCCGCCTGTCAACAATCTCCGATTGCGTGTCAATGAGGTCGATAACACGCTCCGCGGACGCTTGAGCGCTCTGAAACTCCGCCAGAACGCCGGCGATCTGCTGGATCGGGTCAAACAATTGCGTGGTGTAAGAAACAAAGGAAACCAGTGTTCCGACAGTGATACTTCCAATGAAAGCAGCTCCCGTTCCGAGCACACCATACCCGCCGATGGTCAAAGCAAGGCCGGTTCCAATCGCACCAAGCGAAATGACGAGCGGAAAGAATGCCGCGCTCATGCGCGCAGATTTCGTCGACAGACCGCGCATCGTCTCGGTCAGTTCGTTGAATTCTTTTGCATTGGCATCCTCGCGTACCAGCGTTTTTGTAGTCATCGCACCCATGATGCCCTCGTTGAACGCGCCGGTGATCTTGCTGTTCTGCTTGCGCGCAGCCCGCTGGTACTTCAAAATCGCTTTTTGCAAGTATAGGCTGGCGACGGCAAGTGGGGGAATGACAGCGACTGCAATGAGCGCGAGTTTCCAGTTCAGAACGAACATGGAGATGACGCAGCCGACAGCATAGAGGAACGCCCAGAGAACGTCAACAATGCTCCAAGCGACCATCTCGGACAGCCTGCCGATGTCTGAAACCATGCGCGCCATCAAATACCCAACCGCAGTCTTATCATAGAATGCGAACGAGAGCTCCTGTAATTTCAGAAAAGCATCCTGGCGAATACTGTAAGCAATGTCCATTTCGAGCTTGCCGGCTAGCACGATAAAAGCGACGACCCCAGCGCCCTGTAACAGCACGAGCAGTACATAGGCCACAATATACGGTGCGAGGCGATCAGTTGTCTTTGGTATGACAAAATGGTCGATCGCATAGCGGCTCAGCAGAGGATATGCAACGTCCACGAGCGCTACGGTAAGCAGTGCGGAAATCAGCAGGATCACAAGCCACCGGCGCCGCATAGCGTAGGCATACAAGCGCTTCCAAAGCCTAAAGTCAACCTTTTTCCCATCAAAATCCCGCTCTTGAATGCTCATGCGATAACGTCTCCTTCCGTTGTCATGTCCTGGATCGCAGCAATACGGCGGTAGAGCCCGTCTTGCTGCATCAGTTCCGCATGTGTTCCGCGCTGCACAAGCCGACCATCCTCCAGTACGAGGATCTGATCCGCCTCACACAGCGTTGTGATTCGATGTGAGATCAGGAATGTAATGCCATCGTGGCGAAGCGCATAGAGATGGTCGCGTATCGCAGCATCCGTCTCCGTATCGACCGCGCTCATGGAGTCGTCGAACACCAGGATCGGTGCGTTCTGCATAAGCGTTCTGGCTATGGCAACGCGTTGACGCTGTCCGCCTGAAAGCGTAACGCCCTTTTCTCCAACAAGCGTATCGTACCCGTTCTCAAACTCTGTGATTACATCATGTACTGAAGCGGTTCTTGCGGCCTCGACCACTTCATCCATACCTGCGTTCGGACGTACGATGCGAATGTTCTCAAGGATCGTTCGCGAATACAGGAAAGGCTCCTGCAAAACGATACCGATGTTCCGCCGCAAGTATCCGTGTGCAATATCGTTGATGTTGGTGCCCCCGATCGTAATGCTGCCGCTCGTGACCGGATATAGGCGCTGAAGCAAATGCACAAGACTCGACTTGCCGGAGCCGGTGGAGCCGAGAATACCGATCGTCTGACCGCATTTTGCCGTGAAGCTCACATCTTTCAGCACATCATCGAATCGATCATAGCCGAAGCAAACGTGGTCAAACACAATATCGCCTTCCAAACTGGGTGTCAGCGCCTTTCCCGGTTCCGTCTCAACGGGCACGGACAAAATCTCATTGATACGTCCAAGCGAGACCTGTGCCTTTCCCATGTCGGCCAGAATACGTCCGAGCTGACGAACAGGCCACGTCAGCATGGAAGTGTAGGTCGTGAAAAGCGTGACATTACCGAGCGTGAATTCGCCCCTGATCACAAAGAAAATACCGGCGACAAGCGAAAGGGCGATCTGCAAATACCCGGCTGTGTCGGAACAGCCCCAGTAAAGCCCCAACAGTTTTGAAAGCCGAAAAGTACGATCGCGAAAATCCTGATTACAGACGGTAAACTTTTCGATCTGGTTTCTTTGCTGCCCAAAAGCACGCACCACGCGAATACCCGTAAGATTCTCCTGGATCATGGTGGACATGCGACCTTCCGCTTCATCTGATTCCGTAAAATAGTGTCGAACCTTGGAAAAATACAGGAACGAACTTAACGTCAGGATCGGCATGAATGCCATGGAGATGAGCGCCATCTTCACATGAACGGAAAACATGACCGCAAGCGCAACGATCAGCATGACGATCGTTCGCACGATTTCCATCAGCTGAACGCTGATAAAACGCCGGATCGTATCGACATCCGAAGTGCAGCGCTGTACAAGATCGCCGGTATTGACATGCTTGTGATAATCGTAGGGGACATCTTCCAGATGACGGTACAGCCGATCACGCAGTTTCTTTGCGACGCCTTCCGATACATCTGCAATCTCGCTGCGGCGCAGGTACGCAAACAGACCGTTGAGCACGGTCAGCAGAACGACCGCAACGCCGCAAAGAAAGAGATGGGAGGAGAGGTAGCCACGGCCTCCGAATGAATCCAGCAGGCGTAAGATCCACGCCGGCAGCTTCGGATCCGTGCCGCTGATGACGTAATCCAACGTAAAGCTTGTGACGAACGGGACGGCGTAGGAAGCGCAAATGGCAAGCAAAACGGAAAGCGCGCCAATCGCGATATGCCGTCGATACCCGTGCAGCAATTCTCCAATGAGTTCCCAGTTAACTGTTTGTTTTTTCTTATTTGTTTTCTGTTCCATTCTTCGTTGCATTTTGCTGTGTTACAGCATGTCCTGTGGGTTAACTTCGAGCATGGCAAACAGCTCATTTCGATGCGCCGCTTCGAAGTCGTAAACTAACTTCAGCACGTCTGCTGTCCTTTTGGTGCGTAGAAGCTTGATCAGCACTTGATAACGGTAGCTTCCCTGTTTCTTTCGAATGGGGGCAGGGGCACATGAGAGCAGCAACAGGTCGTTTTTACCATCGTCTCCGAGAAGTCTTAGGATCTCTTCTTCGAGCGCACGCCCATATCGCTCGCCCTGCTCCGCCAACGCTTCCTCTTCCGCGCCGGAAAACAGCAGTCGTAAAAACAGTGTATATGGTGGGAACAGTGCCTTTCTCCGCTCCGCCAGTTCATAGCGGAAGAATCCCTTGTAATCATGCGATTTCGCAAACCGGATCGCCGGGTGGTTCGGAGAATAGGTTTGTATGACGACGCGACCCGGAAGCGTGTCACGCCCCGCGCGGCCGGCGACTTGCGTCAGCAGCTGGAAAGTGCGTTCCGTGCTGCGATAATCCGGGATACAGAGCGTTGCGTCAGCAGCGACGACGCCGACGAGTGTAACATTCGGGAAATCGTGTCCCTTCGCGATCATCTGTGTCCCGATCAGTACTTGCGCTTCTCCGCGGGAAAAGGCATGGAGCGCAGCGTCAAACGCCTCTTTTTTCCGCATGGTATCCGTATCCATCCGTAGTGTTTTGACATTAGGAAACAACATTCGAAGCTGTTCTTCGACCTGCTCCGTTCCAATGCCGAAATACTTGATAAACGCTCTGCCGCAAGTCGGACAGCTGCTCGGAATGGGCATGGATGCGCCGCAAAAATGGCAGCGCAGCCGCGCATCGTTCTTGTGGTAGGTCATGGAAATGTCGCAATTGGGGCATTGTATGACCGTACCGCAGGCACGGCAGGAGACAAAGGTCGAATAGCCGCGGCGATTCATGAAGAGAATTGCCTGCTGTCCTGCCGACAAGCATTCAGATAGGCGATCCTTGAGCCGTGCAGAGAAGATGCCGTTATTGCCGCCGAGAAACTCCTCACGCATATCGACGATCTCGACCTCCGGCAGCGGGCGCTGCATGACCCGATCCGGCAGTTCCAGCAGTTCATATCGACCGTTTGTTGCCCGAAAGTAGGAGAGCAGGGAGGGGGTAGCGCTTCCAAGCAGGAGCGCAGCACCGGTCTTTGCCGCTCTGTGAAGCGCGACCTCCGTTGCATGATAACGCGGCGTGGTCTCGCTTTGATAGCTGCTCTCATGCTCCTCGTCTATAATGACCAGCGCCAGTTTTTCGATGGGTGCAAAAATCGCGCTTCGAGCGCCGACAACAACGCGCGCCTGACCGAGACGGATCCTTCTCCACTCGTCAAAGCGTTCACCGGCGCTGAGTCTGCTGTGTAAGACCGCAATATCATCCGAGAATCTTGCTCGGAACCTGCCGACCGTCTGCGGCGTTAAAGATATCTCTGGAACAAGCACAATGGCATTGCGTCCCATACGCAGGCAGTGTTCGATACAGTGCAGATAAACCTCGGTCTTTCCGCTGCCAGTCACGCCGTGCAGCAGCAGAGTGCTCCCGTCCGAACGTTCTATCGCTTTGATCGTTGCATCAACAGCGGCCTGCTGCTTTTCATTGAGACAGACCGGGTGATCCTGCGCCGTCTCCCCAACGCAGGGCCTGCGGAAGGTGACATGACCGTATTCGACGAGAAACCCACGCTTGATCAAAGCAGAAACGGCGGCGCCGGAGCCCGGCAAAAACGCCTTGATATCCGATATGGACATCTTGAGTCCGCTTTGCGCAAGCAGCCGAACGACTTCATATTGTCTTTGTGCTCGCGGTTTGCCGCTTTTGTCGAGAAGCGCTGCCAGCATCCCGTCTGGCGGCATGGCATCAGACAGTGCGACGATGCGCTCGATTTTCTCGTGAACTCTACCGCCGCGAAGTTGAGCGGGGATCATCAGTCGAAGCGCATCAACAAGGAGACAATGATAGTTTTTTTGCACCCAGTATGCCAGTTCGATCTGCTCTGGCAACAATACCGGATACGGCTCGATGATCCGAAGCACGTCTTTCAGCGGAAAGGATGCGTCGGTTTGTTCGGAAAGCGCGAGCACAAACCCTTCTTTCGGCGAATTCCCCTGTCCAAAGGGAACGAGCACATGCTGCCCGAGTGCAAGTCGCATGTCGGTTGGAACGTGATAGGAATACAGCTTGTCAACATTCGCATGCGCTATATCGATGATGATCTCGGCGATCATGAACACGCTTCCTCCTTAAATAACGTTTTCGGTCTGCAAATCGCTGCATCGCACTTCATGCCCCAAAACCGAGAATAGCCCGCATAAGCGGGCTCGTGACGGAATCCATCCGGCTGCAACTTCACAAAAGAGGAGAGGGAGGAGAATTATCCCTGATAATACTCCTTCGGGTACTCCAGCGTCAGTTCGTCGTGGAACAGTTCGTCCACGGCGACGGAGACGGGTTTGCGATCGCCGAGTTTGTCAGGATCGCATTGCAGCTGCCGCGCGCGCTGTGCGACGGCGGTCACGAGCATATAGCGGCATCCGCCCGCTTTTTCAACAAGTTCGTTCAAAGGCTGGTTCAACATGTTACTCTTTCCCTCCTGCAAATTCTTTGATCAAGGCCTGATTGCGCGTCGCACGGCATTTCTCTGCCTGAATGATGTGCTCCATGCGGCTGACCGCAATATCCAGCACATCATTGACCACGATATAATCATACCGATCCATCATGCGTACCTCATCGTACGCAGTCGCGAATCGTTTTTCGATTTGCTCAGGGGTTTCCGTGTTGCGCCCGATCAACCGTTCTTTGAGAGCGCTCATGGATGGCGGCGCAATGAATACGAGCACGGCGTCCGGATACGCTTTTTTGACGCGCATGGCGCCCTGAACATCGATCTCCAGCAGAACATCGTGTCCCGCCTTCAGTTCCTGTTCCACATAGGTGCGCGGCGTTCCGTAATAGTGCATATTGAATACATGCATATACTCAAGGAATGCATTTTCTTCTATCATAGACTTGAATCTGTCCTCATCGATGAAGAAATAGTGTACGCCGTCAATCTCTCCGGGGCGCGGTTTCCGCGTCGTTGCGGAAACAGATAATTTGATATTGCTGTGACGTTCGAGCAGGATACCGTCGATTGTTCCCTTGCCGACGCCCGCGGGCCCTGAAACAACGAGCAGCAGGCCTTCACGTGATTGATTCATACCGATCCCTCCCATAGCTTTGCAGCTGATACCGTTTCGTTATTCGCGTTCTTCATCCGCTGCGTCCAACCGGTTTGCTACGGTTTCCGGCTGAATTGCGGAAAGAATAATGTGGTCGCTGTCCGTGATCACGACCGCGCGCGTTCTGCGGCCGCAGGTTGCGTCAATCAAGCGCCCGGTCTCACGAGCTTCCTGCACGATCCGCTTGATCGGAGCGCTCTCCGGACTGACGATTGCGATCAAACGATCCGCGGAAACAATGTTGCCGAATCCAATATTGACTAAACGGGAACCCATGTGTCTGCTCCTTATTCAATGTTCTGGATCTGTTCGCGGATCTTTTCGATTTCCGCTTTCCCAAGCAGCACGCGTCCGGTCAATTCTCCGTCGTTTGCCTTGCTGCCGATGGTGTTGAACTCACGGTTCATTTCCTGCACAACAAAGTCCATTCTCCGGCCGACCGGCTCGCTATCCTCAAACAGCAATCGCATCTGCGCAACGTGACTGCGAAGCCGCACGATCTCTTCATCAATGCTGGCTCTATCCGCAAACAGTGCCACTTCAGTCGCAAGTCTTGCACGATCCACCTCAACGGAACCGAGCAGCTGCTCAATGCGCTCGTTCAGTTTTGTTCGATACTCCTCGATCACAAGCGGTGCGCGTGATGCAATTTCTTCCGCAAGTTCCATCACCGCGTCGACCTTTTGAGACAAATCCGTCCTCAAACGCTCGCCCTCGAGTCGCCGCATGTCACGGAGACCGGAAACAGCCTCTTGGAGGGCCTCGTTCATAAGCGCGGTGACAGCGTCGCGATTCTCGTCAGCTTCGCGCACCTCGGTCACGTCAGGAAGTCGCAACGCGGCCGTCAATCCGAGATCATCGCGCAGTCCGAGCGTCTCATTTGCGGAATGTGCAGCTGTCAGGTATGCCTGCAAAAGCACGGTATCTACGCTGACCGTGCGCGCGTCGGACCGTGTGTTCCGATAATTCAGAAACACATCGACATGACCGCGGGACAGAGAAGCTGCAAGAGCCGCACGAATGCCGTCTTCCAAAAACAGAAGGTGGCGGGGAAGGCGCAAAGAAACATCAAGATAACGATGGTTAACGGATTTCAGTTCGATCGTAAGCTCCCGTCCGTCCGCGGAGGCAGTGCCTCGCCCATAACCGGTCATGCTGTACATGTATGTCACCTCGCAAACATTAACGATTTATCTTATCACGTTTTTACTTGGAAAACAAGCGGTACAATTCATCGGCGCCCGGAGGATCGATTCTGTCTCCTGCTAAAGTGTAAAGCCCGCTTCCTTTTTCGGCGCGTCCGACCACTGCGGCAGGGATCCCAATCGCGGAAAGCCCTTCTGCCATGCCTTTTCCATCAGGGCATGCAATGAGCATGCTTCCACTGCTGATGAGCCGCAGCGGATCGATCCCTGCCACGCTGCAAATTGCAGACGTTTCCGGCAGAATGCGGATAGCCTCCGTGTCAATCGTTACAGAAAGACCCGCGGCATAGGCCATCTCCCACGCTGCGCCAAGAATGCCGCCCTCCGTTACATCGTGCATTGCGGTCGCGCCATGCGCAGCCGCATAGCGTCCCTCGGGAACAACGTTGAAATAGCGAGCAAAGGAGAGCGCCGTTGTTCGAACCGCGGGATCCAATCGTTCAAACAGCCTTGGAAAATCTTCCGCGATGATGGCGCTGCCCTCAAGGCCGGCCCATTTCGTCATAACAAGCGCGTCGCCGCTTTGCATTCCGCGCAGCATTTGCGTCCTGGGCATCTTCGCCAGAACGGTAGTGTTTGTCACAAAGCGCGTCACGGCGTTCGTAATCTCTGTATGCCCGCCGAGTACATCAACGTTGGCCTCCCGCGCAGCGGCTGCCAGATCATTTGCGATGCGGTCGATATCCCCGGGCATTGCGGAAGGCGGTGCCAGCAGTGTTACAAGCAAGCCCACGGGTTCAGCACCGGCTGCCGCGGCATCATTACAGCTCACATGAACCGAAAGCCTTCCAATATGGCTGATGGAAGCCGAAGTGATGGGGTCGCAGGAGAGGACGGCTATTTCGCCGCCTAAATCCAACGCAGCGCAGTCTACGCCGATTTCCGGCGCCGCGAGAGATTCTTTTCGTGATTTTTGAAACTTATGCAGAACGAGCCGTTCCAGCTCGTCGTTATCCAGTTTTCCAAGTCTCATTTGGATTCTCCGATCAGGTTCATAAAGTCTGTCTCATCCAATACAGGGATGCCAAGCTGCTTTGCCTTGTCAAGCTTACTGCCGGCTGCTTCTCCCGCCAGGACAAGATCCGTTTTTTTGCTGACGCTTCCGGAAGCCTTGCCGCCGAAGCGCTCGATCAACTGTTCCGCCTCTCGTCTGCTCAAGGTCGGCAGCGTACCTGTAACAACGACCGTCTTTCCGGCAAGAGCGCTGTCGGCATGAGCGACGGCTTCCGATACCGGCGCAACTCCGTGCCGCAGCAGCGCGTCGACCTGCGTAGAGATGGAAGGATCGTCAAAGAACTCCAGGATGCTCTCGGCAACGACCGTGCCGATGTCGTCGATCGACAAAAGCGTCTCAGCATCAGCGTTTCGCACATTTTCCAGCTTTCCGAACCGTCTGGCAAGATCCTTTGCGGTTTTTGCCCCGACATTCGGAAT
>HF985534.1:20719-53627 GCA_000432015.1 Clostridium sp. CAG:1024
GGCGTGTTTTGCTGTTTTCCAGTGCGCTGACAAGGTTCTGCGCCTTCTTTTCCCCGAATCGCTCCAACGTCATAAGGCGATCTGCGGTGAGTTCATAGAGCTCCGGGATTGTCGCGATACCGAAGCTATCGACAAGCTGTTCTGTCGTCTTGCCACTCAGTTGTTCAATATCCATGGCGTCACGGGAAGCATAATGTACGATGCGGCCGACGATCTGCGGACGGCAGGAAAGCGAGTTTGTACAAAACAAGTGCGCGCCTCGCTGTTCAACATGCGCGCCGCAGCTTGGACAGCGCAGCGGTTTTTCGATCTGTGCGGCCGGCTCGTCGCCGGGAACGCTCCCGAGGATCTCCGGGATTACATCATTGCTTCGGCGAATGAAAACGCGGGAACCGATACCGACGCGTTTTCGCAGTATATCATCATAGTTGTTCAGTGTCGCCTTTCGTATCGTCGCGCCAGCCAATTCAACAGGTGCAAGATGCGCAAGCGGGGTTAGTTTGCCTGTGCGGCCAACCTCCCACGTCACCCGTTCGACGATCGTCGTGGTTTCTTCCGCGGCAAATTTGAAGGCAATGGCCCAACGCGGGAATTTTTCCGTCTCGCCGAGCGCCTCACGCAGAGCAAAGTCCGTTACCTTTACGACCATGCCGTCGATTAAGAAATCCAGTTTTCCGCGTTCTTCTTCTGCGGCACGGATCTCACGCATAAGAGAAGCCGCGTCGGTGCAATAGTGAATGAAAGGGCTGACCGGAAAGCCGTTTTCCTGGAGAAACGCCAGCATCTCCTGTTGATTGTGCAGCGTTTTTCCTTCGATGTAACCAATGTTGTAACAAAAACAGTCGAGATGCCGTTCGGCCGTCACTCTCGGATCAACATTTCGCAGCGCGCCTGCCGCAGCATTTCGAGCGTTTTTCAGCGGTTCGTCGGAGTGTGCGTTGTAAGCTTCAAGCACGGAAAGTCGCATAATACACTCACCCTGAACCTCCATGCGGCCCTTGAATGGAATCTCCTGCGGCAATGTGGAGATGGTCTTCACCTGTTCGGTGATTGTTTCTCCGATGATCCCGTTCCCGCGCGTTGCGCCAGTTGTCAGCTTTCCGTTTTCGTAAGTCAGGTTGATCGTAAGCCCATCGAATTTATATTCAAGCGCAAACGTAGGAGAGGGCATACCCGCTGTCAGCTTTTTTACACGTGTCTCCCAATCGGACAACGCCCCCTCGGTTCGCACCTTGTCCATGCTCCAGAGTCGTCCGAGATGTGTATGGGGCTGGAACTTCGCGAGCGGAGCGCCGCCAACACGCCTTGTCGGCGAATCCGGCAGCACGATGCCGCTTTCTTTTTCGAGTTGAACAAGTTCGTCATATAATGTGTCATACTCTGCATCCGAGATTTCCGGAGCGTCGGACTCATAGTAGGCCGTTCCGTAGCGGTTCAGAAGTCTGACAAGTTCTTCCTGCCGATTCATGTTCAATCCTCCAAAATGCGAATGGGCGCGTATGCCGCAGCAAATTTCTTTTTTTGTCCGTTGTCAAAATCGATCTCTACGATCTGGTTTGCACCGCTTCCGCCAACGCTCATTACCGTACCATCACCGAATGTCTTATGGTTCACGCGCTGTCCAGATCTGACCGCAATCGGCGCAGCGGGTACAGCAGCGCGCGTGGGCTGCGTGGAAGCGGTTGCGTTGGAAACAGTTGCTTCGCTGCGCATCTTCTCAAACCGAAGCGGTCTTGCCTCGTTTTTCTGCAGCGTATGCAGCAAAGGCTTTCGCTGTTCTTCACGATACGCCTGCGCCCTCTGGGGTTTCGGCTGTTCCGGCAGAGCGCCGGCGAGTTCTTCAAGAAACTGCGACGGCCGTGTAGATTCGATCTTTCCATAGAGCATACGCTGTTTTGCGTAGCTTAAACGCAGTTCTTCACGGGCGCGCGTAATGCCTACATAGCAAAGTCTCCGTTCTTCTTCCATGCGTTCCGGATCGAACCGTGATTGGGAAGATGGGAAGAGCCCATCTTCCATGCCGCAAAGAAATACGACTGGGAATTCCAATCCTTTTGCACTGTGCAGCGTCATGAGCGAAACCTCGCCGCGGTCTGAAAGCATCTGATCCGTTGCCGTAAAGAGTGCAACATTTTCAAGAAATGACTGAAGCGGATCGCTCTCATCTGCTGCGAGTCCCCTTTCGAACTCAGCGATATAACCAAGAAACTCCTGAACGATTTGCGCGCGCGTCTCATAATTCTCTTTTTTATCTTCGCGCAAATATGCATCGTAGCCAATGGAGGCAAGCAGCAGATCGACGATTTCCGACAGCGGTGATACGCCGAGCATTCCGCTTGCCGCCACCATGACATCGGTAAACTGACGCAATTTCCCAGCGTATCGGGGCGGAATGTCATCCGCGGTCATGGCAGCTGCAAGCATGGAACATCCGTTCTGTCGCGCCGAAGCTTGAAGCATTGCGACCGCCGCATCTCCAAGTCCGCGTCGAGGCGTATTGATAACGCGCAAAAAGGCTATATCGTCGTTCGGATTCGAAAGCAGGCGAAGATAGCAGAGAATGTCTTTCACTTCTGCGCGCTGGAAGAAGGACAGCCCACCATACACTTTGTAAGGGATGTCAAAGCTTTTCAAATACATCTCAAGCACACGGCTCTGCGCATGCGTACGGTAAAGGATCGCAAAATCATTGTAGCTTCGTCCCTGATAACGCACGTCCGAGACGATCCTGTTTGCGATGTACATCGCTTCATCCCGTTCATCGTTATTCTCGCGAAGTTCAATGGGAGCGCCGCCTTTCTGCGCGGTCCACAGCTTTTTCTGTTTTCTGCCGTGATTGTTCGCAATGATAAGATTTGCGGCATTCAAGATCTGCTCCGTGGAACGGTAATTCTGTTCCAAACGAACGATCTCCGCGCCGGGAAAATCTTTTTCAAATTCCAAAATGTTTCGAATATCAGCGCCGCGCCAGCCGTAAATGCTTTGATCGTCGTCGCCGACGACGCAGAGATTTCTGTGCGCATCCGCAAGGAGCTTGACGATATGGTACTGCGCCATGTTTGTATCCTGATACTCGTCGACAAGAATATACTGAAACCGGGATTGATACCGTTCCAGCACATCCGGATGCTTTTGAAACAGTTCCAGTGTTTTAAGCAGCAGGTCGTCAAAGTCCAAAGCATTGTTTTGCCGCAGACGTTTCTGGTACAGCAAAAATGCGTCGATCACCGGCTGCGGCGCATATGATTCCCGCAGAAAGGCAAGCGGATCGACAGAATGGTTTTTCGCCTCGCTGAATTGCGATGAAAGTCCTCGGGGCGTAAACACCTTTTCATTGAGATTCAGATCCGCAATAATGTGCTTGAGCAGTGTCTGCTGATCACTGTCATCGTAGATAACAAAGCTCTTTTCATAATCGAGTTTGTCTATATCACGCCGAAGAATACGCACACAGCAGGCATGAAATGTCAGCACCCACATGTCGGAAGCCATACCGCCGACAAGCGATGCCACACGCTCCCGCATTTCGCCGGCCGCCTTGTTCGTGAAGGTCAGTGCAAGGATACTCCACGGCTGCACCATTTTTTCCTCAATCAAGTATGCAATTCTATAAGTGAGCACGCGGGTCTTGCCGCTGCCTGCCCCCGCGAGGACAAGGAGCGGTCCTTCCGTACAGGTAACTGCACGGAGCTGCTGTTCATTCAATTTTGCTAAGTCCAAACTTCCACTCATATCATGCAGTATAGCATACTTGTGACAGGCTCTGCATCCCGATTTGTCAAAAACCGAAACTTTTTCCAATACGCTTGTCAATGGCTCGTTACAAAGGCTATAATGGATAAACCGAAAGATAACATATCGGAATGGAGGACAAAAGTTTTGATTGGAGTCATCTTTGGGGAAAAGGGCACAGGAAAAACCAAACATCTGCTGCAGCACGCAAATGAAATGGCCACGAAAGCAAAGGGCAGTCTGGTTTTTATTGACGACGACAACAGCTACATGTTTGATCTGTCGAGCAGCATCCGGTTCATCAACGCCGCGGACTACGACATTGACAGCGGAAAAATGCTGTATGGCTTTATCTGCGGCATAGCGGCGCAGGACTTCGATTTGGAATATGTCTATGTAGACGGTTTCAAAAATTTTGTTCAATATGAGCTCTATGAATTGGAGCCTTTCTTTAAGGATCTTTCGGCGTTTTCGGAAAAGCATAACATCAATATCATTCTGAGCATCAGCGGCAATAAGGATTCACTCCCCGCGTTCATGAATGATATGGTGCTCAAAACCACATACTGAACCAAAAGGAACGAATTGCAGGTAACATGAACTATCTCAGCACACGCGGCGGCGAAGCCGTCACAGCGGCGCAGGCGATCGTACAGGGCATCTGCCCATCAGGCGGTCTGTATGTGCCCGCCGTGTTCCCAAAACTCGATATTCGGGAACTCTCTTCAAACTATCTGGACACAGCGTTTCGTGTCATTTCCCTCTATCTGCCGGAATTCGATACGGATCAACTCCGTCAGATGATCAAAAGCGCCTACACGTCCTTTGACAGTGATGATGTCGCGCCTCTTGTAGCGCTTAACGATACAGAGAGCGTGCTTGAACTGTGGCACGGTCCGACAATGGCGTTTAAGGACATCGCACTCCAACTGTTACCGTATCTGATGCGAGAGTCTCTTCGCCTGACCGGTGAAAACAAAACCGTTTATATTCTTGTAGCTACCTCAGGCGATACTGGAAAGGCCGCGCTTGAGGGATTCTGTGATGTGGACGGGACGCGTGTGCTTGTATTTTACCCATATGGCGGCGTTTCCCGTGCGCAGAGGCTTCAAATGGTCACGCAGGAGGGCGAAAACATTGACGTTTGTGCCGTTCGGGGAAACTTTGACGATGCGCAGACCGGTGTGAAAAAGATTTTCGCCTCAAAAGATGTGCGGGATGCTTTGGACAAGGAAGGATTTCGGCTGTCGAGTGCAAACTCCATCAACTTCGGACGTCTGTTGCCGCAGATCGTATACTATTTTACCGCATATCGCAACATGGCATTGCAAGGGAAAATTGCCATGGGTGATCCGGTCAATTTCTGCGTGCCGACCGGCAATTTTGGAGATATTCTCGCCGGTTATTATGCCGCACAGATGGGACTTCCCGTAAACAAGCTGATTTGCGCGTCCAATCGAAACCATGTGCTTGCCGATTTCTTTGAAACCGGCATATATGATGACAAACGGCCTTTTTACAAGAGCATGAGCTGCTCGATCGACATTTTGATTTCAAGCAATCTCGAACGTTTGCTTTTCGAGCTTTCAGGCAGAGACGCAGAGACCGTCTCTTCGTGGATGCAGCAGCTTCGGGAATGCGGACGCTATGAGATTGGAGAGTCGCGCAGAGCAGCCTTGTCAAGCCGGTTTGCGGTCGGTTGGTGCTCGGAAGAGGATACGCTCAAAACGATTCGCAGAATTCATGATGTACACGGGTATCTTATGGATCCGCATACCGCGGTCGCACAAACCGTGTACGAGCGATACGCGGCAAGAACGGGCGATGCAACGCCGACCGTGCTGCTTTCCACCGCCAACCCGTACAAATTTGCGACCGATGTTCTGTCGGCCTTTGAAACGCCCGCAAGAGATGATTTTGTAAACGCGGATCGTCTGCACGCGCTGACCGGAACGCGTATTCCCGATGGCATTTCCGGTCTCCACGGCAAGAAGGAGCGGCACCTTGACGTCTGCTCTCTTGATGAAATGCGGGAACGTGTGCTTGGAGGCGTGCAGAATCATGAAGGATGAACGTGGTTATCGTCGACTGTCTCTCGCGCTGACGATCTTGCTTGGCATAGCGGTCGGCCTGCTCGCCATACTGCTTGTGCGATACCAAGCACTCAGTCAATATGCGCCGCTCGCGGAAATGGCGGAAACGATCAAAACACATTATTACTATTACGATGCAGATGGCGGCGAGCCCGCCTTGGTTGATGCATCGTTGCGTGGCATGGCCTCCGGAATCGGCGATGCGTACGCCCAGTATTATACAAAGGAAGAATACGACGAGCTGCTGACTTCACAATCCGGCGAGTACCGGGGCATCGGGATCGTTGTGACTGTCCCGGATGAAACCGGAGCACAGATCACGCATGTGTACGACAACAGTCCTATGGCGGAAGCAGGTGCGCAGGCCGGAGACTATATCCTCGAGATCAACGACACGGTAACTGCCGGCCTTCCCATGGATGATATGCTTGCCCTGTTTTCGACGGATGAGAACGCTGCAGACGTTTTGAAACTTCAGCACGGCGACGCGGTATTTACTGTCACGGTACAGCCGCGTGTCGTTTATGTCCCATATGTCCATGTAAAAATGCTGGATGGACAGATCGGATATATCCGCATCGATTCTTTTCTCGGCAATGTCGCCGGTGAAATGGAGGAGGCGTTAAAGGATCTTCTGACGGATGGAATGCGTTCTCTCGTGCTTGATTTGCGCAACAATCCGGGCGGTGGTCTGACCGAAGTGCTCGACGTCGCGGATATGTTCTTGCAAAAGGGAGATCTTATCGTCTCCATTAAATCAAAAACGACGGATACCGAGAAGTATTATGCCGAAGAGACCGGATACTCGTTCCCTGTCGCGGTACTGGTGAACGGTAATTCTGCTTCAGCATCCGAGCTATTGTCGGGCGCACTGCAGGATCATGAGCGTGCGGTCATCATCGGTACGCAAACCTTTGGGAAAGGCATCGTGCAGACATACTTCCGGCTCAATAGCAACGCAGGATGGATCAAGATTACAACGGACGCTTACTATACGCCAAATGATGTCTGCATTCACGGAATCGGGATTACGCCGGACATCGTCGTTGAGCTTCCCGAAGATGTTCAAAGTCTTGCGATCGAGTCGTTTTCTGTGGAGCAAGATACACAGCTGATGCGTGCATTGCAGTATCTTAAGAACTCATAACCGAAGCAGAAATGACAGGAGGAAACGAATGCAAAACATCATTCGCGACATTAACCTTGCGCCGTCCGGCGAGGATAAAATTCTCTGGGCTTGGCGCAATATGCCGCTTCTTCGCGACATTGAAGAGGAGTTTCGCAGAGAGTTGCCATTCGCCGGGCTCAAAATCGCGCTGTCGATTCATTTGGAAGCAAAGACAGCCTGTCTCTGCCGAACATTAGCCGCAGGCGGAGCGGATATGTATGTTACCGGTAGCAACCCCTTGTCTACGCAGGACGATGTGGCCGCTGCACTTGCCGCAGGCGGGCTGCATGTGTTTGCCCTGCACGGCTGCACCGGCGCTGAGTATGATGACTGTCTCCGCCGGGTCGTAGAGGCGGATCCGGACATCATCATTGATGACGGCGGCGACATTATGCACATGATCCGCTCAGAGTTTTCGGAAAAATCCGCGCATATCTTGGGCGGCTGCGAGGAGACGACAACCGGCATTCTGCGTCTGCGTGCACTAGATGCGGCGGGGGAGCTGCCCTTCCCGATGATCGCTGTCAACGATGCCGACTGCAAGCATCTGTTTGATAATCGATATGGTACCGGACAGTCTGTGTTCGATGGGATTGATCGCACAACAAACCTCATAGTCGCCGGGAAATACGTTGTTGTCGCCGGCTACGGCTGGTGCGGAAAAGGCGTCGCAATGCGAGCAAAGGGTCTTGGCGGCAAGGTCATCGTAACGGAAGTCGATCCAGTGTGCGCAATCGAGGCGGTCATGGACGGCTTTTCGGTCATGCCGATGTTGGAAGCAGCAAAGATCGGAGATCTGTTCATCACAGTTACCGGTGATTGTGACGTAATCGGGGAAACGGCATTTTCTGTTATGAAGGACGGCGCCATTCTCTGTAATGCAGGTCACTTTGATGTTGAGGTGAATGTAAAGCGTCTCACCGAAATAGCCATCGAGCAAAAGCAGATGAAACCCAACATCCGCGGATATCTCATGCCAAATGGCCGCTGGTTGTACTTGCTCGCCGAGGGAAGGCTCGTCAACTTAGCGGCCGGCGACGGACATCCGGTAGAAATCATGGATATGAGCTTTGCGATTCAGGCGCTTTCCGCGCGCCACATCGCATTGCACCGCACTGAGCTTTCTCCGCATCTCATTCCCGTGCCCTCTGAGATCGACGAGAGCGTTGCCAAGAAAAAGCTCAAAGCCATGGGAGTTACGATCGACACGCTGTCGGAGAAACAGCGTGCATATCTCCAGAAATCTTGAAAATCATGGTTTACAATCCTTGCGGAAACTGGTAATATAGTGTTTGGCTAAAATGGGTTTTTCCGTGTGCCCGAATACACATCTTTGGGAATTCCCGGATCGACTTATGAATACGAAAGCACACTAATATGTAGGGGGTTTCGGAATGAAGGAATACACCGCGAAAGACATTCGCAACATTGGCGTTTTCGGTCATGGCGGAGAGGGCAAGACCTCGTTGACCGAGGCCATGCTGTTCAATGCGGGTCTTGTTGACCGCATGGGCAAGGTTGAAAACGGCACCACCACGACGGATTTTGATCCCGAAGAGATCAAGCGGACCATTTCGATCAACATGGCGCTTGCGCCGTTCGAGTGGAAAAACACGAAGATCAATGTGATTGACGCGCCCGGTTTCTTCGACTTCTATGGCGAAGTGGCCGCCGCTATGGCACTTGCGGACAGCGCGCTGATCGTCGTCGGCGCAGTCTCCGGCCCCGTTGTCGGCGCTGAAAAGGCAATGGCAATGTGTGAAAAGCAGCATAAGGCGCGCATGATGGTCATCAATCAGATGGATCGAGAAAATGCGAATTTCGAGAAGGTCATGGCTGCGATCAATGAAAAGTTTGGTCCTTCCGTTGTCCCGATCCAGCTCCCGATCATTGAGGACGGTGCGTTCAAAGGATACGTCGATATTATCCACATGACAGCAAAGCTGTTTGACGGCAAGGGCGAAAAAGAGGTCGATATTCCCGCCGCACTCGCAGATGAAGCGCAAAGCCTCTACGAAAAGCTGACGGAAGCTGCCGCCGAGTCTGATGAAGAACTCATGGAGAAATATTTTGAGGAGGGCGAGCTCTCCCGCGATGAGATTCTGCGGGGTCTCTCCCAGGGTGTATGCGAGGGAATCGTGACCCCCGTTTGCTGCACTGCCGCAACCGCCAACATCGGCGTCGCGACGCTGCTCGATAACATGGTGCATTATCTGCCCGCCGCGGACCAGGTAAAAGCGCGCCCCGCGGTTGACGCAAAGACAGGCGATCCGATCGAGGTCAAACAAGATGGAAAATTCGCCGCACAGGTCATGAAAACAGTTATCGACCAGTTCGGCAAATACTCCATCATCAAAGTGTTCAGCGGCTCCGTCGACGTGAACACCCAGTTGTACAATGCCAACGCGGAGAAGGCCGAAAAGCCCACCGCGCCCGTGCTTCTCCGTGGGAAAAAGAGCGAGAACATCGGCAAGCTGAACGCAGGGGACATCGGCGCCATTCCGAAGCTCCAGTATACCGCGACCGGCGATACGCTTTGCGATCCTGCCGCCCCCGTGAAGTTCGATGCGATCGATTTCCCCGAGCCGTGCATCAGCCTTGCTGTGACGGCGAAGAAACAGGGCGAAGACGACAAGGTCATCTCCGGTCTGAACCGTATCAAGGAAGAGGATCCGACCATTCGCATTGAGAAAAATGCAGAGACGGGCGATGTCCTCATTTGCGGTCTCGGCGAGATGCATATCGATGTCGTTTGCGCAAAACTGAAGAATAAGTCCAACGTGGAAGCCTCCCTTGCGGATCCGCGCATCCCGTACCGTGAGACCATTCGCGCGACAGCGGAAGCCGAAGGCAAGCACAAAAAGCAGTCCGGCGGCAGCGGTCAGTTCGGCGTTGTCCAGATGCGCTTTGAGCCCGCGCCCGAGGGAACGGATTTTGAATTCGTCAATGCGATCGTCGGCGGCGTTGTTCCGAAGGAATACATCCCCGCTGTCGAAAAGGGTCTGCGTGAGGCGATGGTACATGGCGTTCTCGCCGGATATCCGATGGTTGGCATCAAAGCGACGCTCTATGACGGAAAGTACCATCCCGTTGACTCCAAGGAAGTTGCGTTTAAATCCGCAGCTCGTCTGTCTTACAAGGCCGCTTGCGCAAAGGCTTCTCCCGCGCTGATCGAGCCAATCTATCGTTATGATATTCTCGTTCCTAACGAGTACGTCGGCGACGTTATCGGCGACCTGAATCGGCGTCGCGGACGCATGCTGGGCATGAACCCTGTTGACGGCGGTACGGAAGTTGTAGCTGAAGCTCCGCTGTCCGAGATGTTCAAGTACGCGACCGATCTGCGTTCTATGACGCAGGCGCGCGGTTCCTTCAAATCTGAGTTTGTCCGCTACGAGGATGTACCTGGCAACGTTGCACAGAAGATCATCGAGCAGGCCAAGATCGATGACGAAGAGGACGATTGATTGTAATTCTCCACACAAACTGCCCGTCGCAGATGCGACGGGCAGTTTTATAATGTAAGGAAATACGCCGCCGTTTTGCAGTCGCCCCCTGCAAGTCCAGTTCATGACATCCGTTTCACAGACGATTCCGATTTTTCTATATCATCATAGAGATATCGAAGATATTTATAGAAATTACAGAAACAAGCTGTCAAACCGTGAATCAGGTTGCTATACAGGGTATACCGATAATCTGCAAATACGTTCGCAGAAATTAGGAGGGGCGAATGCTTTTGTCCGCGTCGCCGGGAAGATGAACGGAACATCTATTTTAGTGCAAGCAGGGGACTGCCGACTTCTGTTGCCTTATCGCATAGTGTTTCCAGAGACGACCCGACGCGACTTTTCCAATTCAAACTATTTGATACCGCACGTTTTTCACATCCTCTTGTCGACAGGCTCGTTTTTCGCTATAATAGAGTAGAGAAAAATTGGAGTAGTATGCAATGCATCAAGAATTTGATCGAATTTCGTTGGATATGCTGCGATCGGAACTTGCCGATCGGAATATGCGTTATACCATTGAAACATATGGCTGTCAAATGAATGTGCGAGACAGTGAGATCATTGCCGGAATGCTGGACGCAGTCGGCATGAAGTCAACAGAGGATAGATCGGAAGCAGACCTCATCCTGTTTAATACATGTTGTGTGCGTGACCACGCCGAAAAGCGGCTGCTTGGCAATATTGGCGCGCTGCGCCCGCTAAAAGAGGCCAAGCCGGGCTTGGTAATCGGCGTGTGCGGATGCATGATGCAGCAAAAGGAGGTCGCCGAAAAACTATATCGCAGATTCCCGTTTGTCGATATCATATTTGGTACGCATATGCTGGATCGGCTGCCGGATATGCTGAAAACAGTTTTCAGCGGCGAGCGTGTTCTTGCCGTTTCCGCTGATGACATTCATATTACGGAGGGTTTGCCGTCTCATCGGCCGGGCGGCAGTTCCGCTTTTGTGAACATCATGTACGGTTGCAACAACTACTGCACCTACTGCATTGTACCATATGTGCGTGGTCCGGAACGCTCCCGTACACCGGCGTCCATTTTGGATGAGATTCGCTCTCTGGCCGCTTCCGGTTATTCGGAGATCACTCTGCTTGGGCAAAATGTAAACTCTTATGGGCTGGATCGAAAGGATGACACAACTTTTCCTGAGCTGTTGAAGCAAGTGAGCGAGGTGGATGGAATCCGGCGTATTCGCTTTATGACATCGCATCCTAAGGATCTGTCCGACGAGTTGATTCGGGCTATAGCAACGCTCCCGAACATATGCCATCACGTGCACCTGCCCGTCCAATCAGGCTCAAACAGCATTTTGCGCCGGATGAACCGCAAGTACACAAGGGAGCAGTACCTCGCGATCGTCAAAAAGCTGCACGAGGCTATCCCTGACGTTGAACTCACTACGGATATTATTGTAGGATTTCCCGGGGAGACAGAAGAAGATTTTCTGGAAACGATGTCACTTGTGGCAGACGTGGGGTATGCCGCCGCATTTACATTTAAGTATTCTCCGAGGCAGGGGACGAGCGCAGCAAAAATGTCGGAGCAGATCTCCGAAAAGGAAAAACAGGATCGTCTGCAGCGTCTGAATGCATTGCAGCTGGAGATGACGCAAAAAAACAATGAGAAGTACATTGGCGTTTCCGGAGAAGTTCTCGTCGAAGGTTGTGAGGAGAAGGGGGAAGGACTCGCATTCGGAAAGTTTTCGAACTTCAAGATGGTTTATTTCCCCGGTACGCCGGATTTGATCGGAACTTACCAGAGAGTTGTCGTTGAACGGACAAGACGCAATTCTCTTGTTGGCAGAATGGAAGGAGAAGACAAATGATCGAACAAGCCAGAGAGCTGGGACTTGCGCTTGCGAACTCTCCGGAGTTCCTGCGTATGGCCAAAGCCCGGCAGAATATGACGGAGAATACTGCGCTTTGCGAGCTGATGACCGCCTTTAACGACAAACGGGACGCGGTTGTTGCGCTCATGCAGTCGGACGACATCGATCGCGTCGAAGCGCTTGAAATGTCCGCGGATTTGGAACGTCTCCAGCAGCAGTTGTTTGAAAACCCGATATTTACAGAGGTCATGGAGTCCGAACGGGTCTTCCAGGAATTATTAAATGCCGTCAACGATGAGATCCGAGCATGTATCGGCCTCGACGGTCATGCCGGCTGCAGCGGAGATTGTAGCGGCTGCAAAGGCTGCTCGCACTGAACATGGGCATTGCTCCGCGGGTGAGAAAGGATTACCTATGGCACAGAACATGACGCCAATGATGCGCCAATACATGGAGCTCAAAGAGAAATATCAGGACTGCCTGCTCTTTTTTCGGCTGGGCGATTTTTATGAGATGTTCTTTGAAGACGCCAAAACCGCATCCAAAGAGCTTGATCTTGTACTGACCGGTCGAGATTGCGGCATGAGCGAGAGAGCGCCAATGTGCGGCGTTCCATACCATTCGGTCGATGTTTATATCAACAAGCTCATTCAGAAAGGATATAAGGTCGCCATCTGCGAGCAGCTTGAAGATCCCGCGCTTGCCAAAGGCCTTGTCGAGCGTGATGTGATCCGTATCATCACACCCGGAACGGTCATTGAAGACCGAATGCTGCAGGAAGGCGAGAATAACTATATCGCTGCGATCTTTGTCGGCGAACAACGCATCGGCCTATCGTATGCCGATGTCTCCACGGGCGCGTTTTTTACAGGTGAGCTTTCCGGCGTACAGCGCCATACGGAGCTGCTCGATGAACTCATGCGTCTACACCCCACGGAGATCATTGCAAACGACGCCCTGTTCTTGCAGCCGTTACTGCAAAAACGAATCGCTTCTTCCTATTTTCTTGAGCACTATCAGGAAAAGGCTTTTTTGCCTGCATCCGCGCGGGACCGGCTTCTCCGGCACTTTCAAGTCGCTTCTTTGACTGGTTTCGGATGCGAGGAAATGCCGTATGCCGTCTCTGCTGCGGGCGCATTGATGCAGTATTTGGAAGATACGCAAAAAAATGCGCTGTCACACATTCGAAGGCTACGTCTGCTCAATCGAACGGAATACATGCAGATCGATGCATCCACGCGTCGCAATTTGGAACTGACTCGTCCGCTGCGAAGCGATGGCAGCAAGCGAAACACGTTGCTTTCGCTTCTGAATTCAACAAAATCTGCAATGGGAAACCGTCTGCTGCGCGATTGGATCGATCGGCCACTTCAGTCTGTCCAGAAGATCGAATATCGACAGGCTGCTGTTCGCGAAATCAACGAGGACTTGCTGTTCCGCAACGAACTCCGTGAGCAGCTTTCCTCCATCTATGACATTGAACGACTTTGCAGCAAGATTGTCTATGGTTCTCTGAATGCGAGAGACTGTACCGCATTGCGTTCGACACTCGGCCGCATCCCACCGCTGCGTGCTTTATTGACCGACCGCAAATCCGCAGCACTGTGTAGAATCAAGGAGCAGCTCGATGACATGGAGGACATCGCCAATCTTCTTCTTTCTGCGATTGTTGACGAACCGCCCGTCAGTGTGAAAGACGGGGGGATTATTCGTGAGGGCTACAATAGTGAGGTGGATACGCTGCGTTCCATCAAGCGCAACAGTAAGGAATGGCTTGCTCAGTTTGAGGCATCTGAGCGGGAACACACTGGAATCAAAAACCTGAAAATCGGTTTTAATCGTGTGTTCGGCTATTATATAGAGATCACAAAATCAAACTATGCGCAGATTCCGTACCATTACCAGCGCAAACAGACCCTTGCAAACGCGGAGCGCTTTATCACGCCCGAGCTCAAGGAAATGGAGCAGCAGATACTAGGCGCTGACGAGCGGTTGGTTGAGCTTGAATACAAACTGTTTGTGCAGATTCGGGAGACACTGCTGCACAGTACAGCGCGGCTGCAGTCCAACGCTGCGCTTCTCGCCGAACTGGACTGTTATCAATCGCTTGCGGAGGTTGCAGCTTCATACGCCTACGTTTGCCCACATGTCACCGATGGGAAAACTATTTCCGTTGAAAATGGGCGGCACCCGGTTGTCGAACGGGGAATGCGCGGTGGGTTTGTGCCGAATGATGTGAATTTGGACGCTGACGAAAACCGTCTTTTAATTATCACCGGCCCGAATATGGCCGGGAAAAGCACTTACATGCGTCAGGTTGCCTTGATCGTGCTAATGGCGCATATTGGGTCGTTTGTTCCTGCGACAAAAGCAGAGATCGGACTTGTCGACCGGATCTTTACCCGCATCGGCGCAAGCGACGATCTTTCCGCCGGACAGAGCACCTTTATGGTCGAAATGAGCGAGATGGCAAATATTCTCAATAATGCTACCGCAAACAGTCTTTTGATCCTCGATGAAGTCGGCCGCGGCACCAGTACGTTCGACGGCCTCAGTATTGCCTGGGCAATACTGGAGCATATTTCCGATCAAAAAATCTGCGGTGCAAAAACACTGTTTGCGACCCACTATCATGAGCTCACAGAGCTCGAGGGAAAAATCCCCGGCGTTAAAAACTATCGAATTTCTGTAAAAGAGCTTGGGGACGACATCCTGTTTTTGCGAAAAATCGTCCGCGGCAGCGGAGACAAGAGCTTCGGGATCCAGGTCGCGCGTCTCGCGGGATTGCCCGATGAAGTTTTGAAACGCGCAAGCGTGATCTTAGAAGAGCTTGAGCACGCGGATATTGCAAATCGAACAAAGAAGGCAGAGCCGCAGGCCAGCGTCGTTCAGTGCTCTTTGCTTGAATCGGATGCATCGGCTACGCTTCTCCGCGTGCTTAATGAGATGAATCCGGATGCTTTGACGCCAATCGAGGCGCTGCACGAATTGTACACACTGAAAGCTATCGCGGCAGGCCAGGGAGGGGCTACGCTATCGTGAACAGGATTCGAGTTCTTTCCCCGCTCGTCGCCAATCAAATCGCGGCCGGCGAGGTGGTAGAACGTCCCGCCTCCGTCGTAAAAGAGTTAGTAGAGAATTCTATTGATGCAGGCGCGACATTCATTACCGTTGAGATCGAAAACGGCGGTATTGATCTGATCCGCGTAATCGATAACGGGAGCGGTATTCCCTCCGAGGATTGTGAGACTGCCTTTTTGCGTCATGCGACCAGCAAGATTGCTGCTGCAGATGATATTTCCCATATTCATACGCTTGGTTTCCGCGGTGAGGCGCTCGCTTCGATCGCGTCGGTTGCGGATGTCACGCTGATCACACGAACCGAAGACGCGGAAAGCGGTATGCAAGTCCGTATGGACAATGGCGCCCTTTTGGAACGCCGCGCATGTGCTGCCGCCAAAGGCACAACACTGGAAGTCCGCGATTTGTTTGCAAAAACGCCGGCACGCTTAAAATTCTTAAAGAATACGCGCACGGAAGCCGGATATATCGGGGACTATATCTCCCGCATGATTATGGCGCTCCCAAGCATTGCATTTCAATATATGAACAATGGGAAAACCGTTTACCAAACATATGGTGACGGAAATCTACGAAATGCAGTATTCTGTATCTATGGATCAAGTGTTTTGGCGCATCTGAAAGATGTTTTCTTTGATGATGGCTATCTTCGCATCACGGGCTATATCGGCGATGCGGAGCTGGCCCGTCCAAACCGTCTGCAGCAATCGATCTATCTGAATGAACGATATATTCGCTCAGCTTCGATTTCGAATGCAATTCTTCGCGCATATGATACGCGGCTGATGTCCGGACGTTTCCCGTTTGCCGTGTTGAATTTGCGCATCGCAACAACAGAGGTCGACGTCAACGTGCATCCTACAAAAATGGAGGTGCGCTTTGCCGATGATCGCCGCGTAACATCATCTGTTTACAGCGCTTGTGTCCGCGCTCTTGAAGTTCCAGTCAATCAGCGTGAGGCTATGCCCGCGTACACTGATCCTGTCAGCGTTCAGCACGATCTTGGGGAAGCAACGGCGCTTGCGAAGTATACCTCGGTTATCAAAGAGAAGTCTGCTCCATCATTGCCGACGGATTCTTTGCCCCGTCCAATGATCAAGTGGAGCGACGATGACATCGGAAGCCGGCGGCGCGATCCTGTTTTGTGTGAGCCCACGTTGTACCACCCGCGCGTTCCGATGCCAACGCAGACTACTACCGACGCGCGTGCGAATGAGATACACGTGTCCGGCATTCAGACTTCTCTCTCCGGCATAGATGAACCGTCAACGGCTGAAGCGCTCGCTCCCGCCGCAGTTGACGATGGCGCCGATGTGCGCAAGATTTTCGCACAGTCGCCGTATCGAATTGTCGGAGCGGTGTTCGCAGGGTATTGGATCGTCGAGCAGGGTGATACGCTGTTTTTGATTGATCAACATGCAGCGCATGAGCGCCGTCTTTACGAAAGACTTATCTCCCGCGATATTGTCCCGGTATCGCAACCTTTGCTTGTGCCGGAAGCGGTTCGGCTTACCCCCGGCTCGGAAGCCTTACTTGACACCTATCGCCAGCAACTCGAAGAGATCGGTTTTCTCTTTCAGGTCGATGACGCATCTGAATGCCTTCTTGTAACATCCGTTCCAGTTGTCAACGGCGTTCCGCTGCGCTTGGAAGGGCTGTTCGAGGCCTTGGCTCTTTTGGATCAGACTGGCAGCGTTTCACGCAAGGAACTCGCGCGCCGCGCCCTCATACAGGCTTCCTGTAAACATGCCGTCAAGATTACAGAGCATCTTTCGCAGGAAGAGATCGCATGTTTGCTTCAAGAGTACTCCGAGCATGGCGTTCCAATGACCTGCCCGCACGGCAGGCCCGTCATGGTGCAGCTTTCGAAGCTGGATCTCGAGAAAATGTTTAAGCGAGTTGTTTAATGCGTATGGATAACAAAGTCGTGGCATGCATTGTGGGGCCGACTGCCAGTGGAAAAAGCGCCCTTGCCGTTTCTCTTGCAACACGTTTTCAAACCGAAATCGTTTCCGCCGATTCCGTACAGGTCTATCGGGAAATGGACATCGGTTCCGCAAAGCCAAGCCAAATGGAACGCGACTGTGTTCCGCACCACATGATCGATTGCCTGCCGATTGATACGCCGGATTTTTCTGTTGCGAAGTACTCCGCTATGGCCTTTCCCGTATTGGATGCCTTGATCGCAAGTGGAAAACTCCCCATTATCGTGGGGGGCAGCGGGTTATACATTGCCGCTATTACAAATCCGCTGCACTTTGCAGTGCCGTCAGATGAAATGATCCGTCGAGAACTAACAGCAGCGTATTCCTCCGACCCTGATAGTCTTCGTGCAGAGCTTCGCCGCGTTGATCCGGATTCTTTCGCTCGTTTGCACCCGAATGATGCAAAGCGCATCGTTCGAGCTTTGGAGGTCTACCGCTGCTCGGGTCGATCAATCTCCTCGTTTGGAAGTGATTTCCATAATGACGGCGGGGCCAAGCCCCCATATCGTGCTATACAGATCGGGCTTTCCATGGAGCGGCAGCACCTGTACGATCGAATCAATCGGCGTGTGGACAACATGTTTGCATGCGGGCTTCTGGACGAAGCACTCAAAATTTATCACGCCGGATATGATCGTCGGCTTCCGGCAATGCAGTCCATCGGATATCGACAGCTATTCGATTACTTTGATGGGTATTGTACATTGGATGAAGCCCGAGAAAACATCAAGCGGGAAACACGACGATTTGCTAAGCGGCAAATGACCTGGTTTCGGCGAGACCACAGAATTCACTGGCTTCCGGCAGATGAATTGTCGGAGGCTGAGTTAACGGAACGCGCAACAGCGCTGATACTGCAAGAAAAGGAGCAGAATATCCTATGAGTATTGAGATTTCGGATCGAGCCAAGGAGCTTGTTTGGAACGCGGAACATCGCTGTTCCGACGCATTTGCTCGGATCGATTCCATTGAAGCGGTTACGATGCAGCGTGTTTTATCCGCCTTTCAGGCCGCGTCCGTTGCTTCGCGTCACTTCACCCCGACGACCGGCTATGGATATGAAGACATTGGGCGTGATACGCTGGATGTTGTCTTCGCTGATGCCCTCCAGGCAGATTCCGCGCTTGTACGTCCCCAGTTTGTTAATGGGACACATTCGCTCTTTACCATGCTTGCCGGCATAACGGAGCCGGGCGACGTGATTCTTTCCGCCACCGGTAAGCCCTATGATACGCTGGAGGAAGCGATCGGAATCCGAGGAAACGCGCCGCATTCCCTTAAACGGCAGGGTGTGCATTTCCGGCAAATTGAGCTGCAAGATGGCGGAGAGATTGATCTGGACGCGCTCGAATCCTGTCTGGACGGGAGCGTCAAAGTTGTATATTTCCAACGCTCGCGCGGGTATGCATGGCGTCAATCGCTCGGGCAGCACCAGTTGGAGGAGGCCTTTTCGTTCATACACCAACGTCTCCCGGGCGTCATCATTGCTGTTGATAACTGTTATTGCGAATTCTGCGAAATCAACGAACCCACGGCTTACGGCGCTGATATTATGGCAGGTTCGCTGATTAAGAATCCCGGCGGCGGACTTGCTCCGACCGGTGGATATGTGGCAGGTAAGAGTGCGCTTGTTGAACGCGTAGCGCAGCGGCTGACCGTGCCGGGGCTCGGCGCCGAAGTCGGCTCCTACGCCGGCGACTATCGCGTTTTCTATCAAGGTCTGTTTATGGCGCCGCACACCGTCGCGCAGTGCTTAAAGAGCGTTGCGCTATTTGCTGCATGCCTTGAGCAGCTCGGATTCGAAACGCTCCCAGCGTACAACGATCCTCGTAGTGATATTGTGGAGTCCATTCGTTTTGGTTCTCCCGAGAAGCTCATCCAGTTTTGCAAGGGGATTCAAAAAGCTGCCCCTGTGGACAGCAATCTTGTTCCTGAACCATGGGATATGCCTGGCTATGCCGATCCCGTGATCATGGCGGAAGGCTCGTTTGTGCAAGGAGCCACAACCGAATTGAGCGTGGATGGCCCGATGCGGGCGCCATATATCGGATACCTACAGGGGAGCCTTACTTATGCGCATGGACGCATTGCGGCCATGCTGGCGGTTGATGCGCTTCTATAGCCGGACAAAACATCGGAGCGGTTAAAACCTGCGCATCAACCCGATGACCTTTCCGGCAATCTCTACCTTGTCATATGGAACGAAGATAGGGGAGTAGAGCTCGTTTTCCGGTTGAAGCCGTACGCCGTCTTTTTCACGATAGATTCGCTTTACTGTTACGGTTTCTTCTTCTGTGCGAGCAACGACGATGTCGCCGTCTTCGAAACGGATGGATCGGTCTACAAGGAGCAGATCACCATCGTGGATGCCCGCATTGACCATGCTGTCGCCCTGTACGCGCAGCAAGTAAGTCTCATCGCCGAAACGTCCATGTAGAAGCACGCTTGGAACGGCGATGTTGTCTTCGATTTGCTCGACCGCAAGGATCGGAACTCCGGCCGCGACCTTGCCGATGAGAGGGATCTTTTGCGCATCAACCGCAGCAGAAGCAGCAACCTTCGCAGCTGGTTCCTCTTCATCCTGCTGTGTCAATATGAGGGCGCGTTGTTTCGAGGGATCGCGCGTCAGCATCCCTTTTTGCTCCATATTTTTTAGATGCGTATGCACCGTAGCGGTTGAACGCAAACCCACCGCCTGTCCGATTTCGCGGACAGAGGGGGGGAAGCCGTTTTCTTTATAATAAGCTTGGATATACTCATAAATTGCTTGCTGAGGATTGTCAAGTTTCTTCATTTATCGGTTTCTCCTTGTTGCCGGATATAGCGTTCCATTGAATACTTACAGTATAACACAAAACAATTGTTTTGGAAACATTTGTTCGCGAAGAGAGGGCGAGATTCATGAATTGTATCCTAAATCAATCCAAAACCTGCGATCACTGCGGCGACTGTGATAATCGTTGCCAATTAGATCCAACGAAACTCTGCGATAACTGCTTTCGTTGCCTGGACGATCCCAATCAAAAAGACTATGCAGACATCGAGATTACTGATATTCTCACAAATCTAGACACGGATTCAATCGATTCGGCGTTTTCCGATATAATCTGGGAAACTGGCATCCGCCGAAAGATATTGATTGGAACACTTCGCGGCGTTATCGGCCGACACAGTCGATCGAGCAGAATGGCTCGAAAAGCATATCGCGCAAAGAGCAGTCGATAATGGCATAACGGAAAGGCACAAAACCGGTTGGCCTCATTCATCCTCACGCAAATGAATGAGGCGAGCAGCTTTCCTGCGATTATCCTCCGATTGCGCTGCGTAATGCTTTCTGGTCGTATTAACATCCTTGTGACCCAGTACGTCCGCCACCAAATAAATATCGTTTGATTCCTGATATAACAATGTTCCGTAAGTGCTGCGGAGTTTGTGTGGTGTGATTTTCTTTAACGGCACTGCTGCTCTCGCGTATTTTTTGACCAAGTTTTCAACTGCGCGCGCAGTCATCCTTCGATTCTGCATCGAGAGGAAGAATGCTTTTTCGTGCCCTTCCAAGGGCGTCCGCAGCGCACGTTCTTCCGCATACGAAGCAAGCGCCTCTGCAACCTCGTCACTAAGCGCAAGGATCTCCTGATTACCGCCTTTTCGCACGACAGAAAACGCATTATTGGAAAAATCTACATCGCTGCAATCGATTCCTACCAGTTCGCTGATTCGAATCCCTGTGCCAAGAAACAAAGTCAGGATTGCTACATCACGAGTTCGAGTTGCCATGTGATAGGCTTTTTGGCGTGCGGATAAATTCTCGCCGTTCTCCGCCTGATCTAAAAGCGTAGCGATTTCATTGGGCTCAAGCCGAACAATGGCATTGTCATTGATTTTCGGCATTTCAACTAACGTAGCAACGTCAGCGTCAAGAGCTTCCAATTTGAAATAATACTTGAAAAAAGAACGAATTGCCGAGAGCTTCCGTTTCCGACTTTTGTCATGATTGCTGCGTTCTCGATCAGAAGCAGTGTAATATAGAGAAACAAACTCTAAATAACGCTCAATGTCCTGCGTTCTTATCAGCTTCAAATCGGCGATTGTCAAAGAGGATAGAGGACGACCAGAAAATAGCTGATCCTCTGCCGTAAGGAACCGAAAAAAACTACGCAGATCAACCGCGTAACCATATCTTGTCAGTACAGAGAGGTTTTTGTTTGCCAGACTTCGAAAGAAGGCCTCGCAGAAATCCGGAAGCTGCAACAAAATGTCGCGGATTTTCTTTGTATAAATCGCTTCTTTTTGCATCTGAAACTGATTCGGCATTCCACAATTCACACTCCTGATATAGCAGACTTAGGCTAAACAAAATGCAATTCACGAAAACGAATGCAAGGGAACGTTTTGACTGGAATTGCTTCCACCGGTTTATTGTATCACAACTATTCGTTAAACGCAAGTTTAACGAATAGTTGCAGAAATTCTGTGGCGGCGGTGCAGAATTCCGTTCTTGCAGAAAGGCTGTCGCTATGACGTATTTGAAAAATCTAACCTCTGATTTACTCGGCTTGCATGGGGCGCGGAAACGCCTACAAGCGTATTCGCGTTTGGTCAATGACTGTCCACCATATCTGCGCGAGACGCTCAACAAAATTCGCGATACGTTCGCATGGATGGATGATTCGTTTGAAGCTAAGGTTCTGCACTGGACTTATGATTGTTCCTTATGATTGTTCCTTGAGCTTCAAGGAAATCACAGCGAATACAGGCCATATCCCAATGACCCGTTCTTCTAATTGCTCTGGCGCTTCTTTGGACAGATTTACTACGCCGTCTGGACACCGAAACGATAGCTTTCGCATGACTTACCCCTTTCAATCGTGACATAGTGACGCATGGTACATAGGCTCCCAAACTTAAACCGCGCGGGGCGGGACGCCGCGCCGCAAGGGCTGGGCGAAGCGCGCCCGAGCGGAACAGAATCGCGGCGGCACGGGGCGCGCGGAATAGCGGAACGCCGCAGCCGAGCGCCGAACGGCTGCGAGACAAGGCGTGACGCGGGGCTGGGGTTCCTCAATATCCCCGACGAATCTGCGGGAGCATATGACAAAACAGGGGCAATGATTAAACCATGCTTATTGGATATAAAGGCATTCTTGCGCCTTTGTCATGTACATGCCTTGGAGGTTTCGTTCTCTTCTATTTCTTCTGCGCCGCCATATTCGGGGGTTTCAGCCGCATGCGCGCGCATTGTCGAATAAGTCGAATAATAAGATATATCTGCGTCCCGCGCTCTCATGCACGCTTCTGGTGCGCTTGATTCTTCCGGATCATGGCCGTCGCCAGCTCATCACAGCGATTGTTATACGAATTATCTGCATGCCCTTTCACCTTATGAAACCGCACCTGATGCTTTTGCGTAAGTGCAAAAAGGCGTTTCCATAAATCTTGGTTTTCCACGTCGCGTTTTGTCGAAGTTTTCCACCCGTTCGCACGCCAATTCTGGATCCACCTCTTATCAAACGCATTGAATACATATGCGCTATCTGTATAGATTTCCACGCTGCAAGCCTCTTTCAACGCTTCCAGCCCACGGATAGCGGCTGTAATCTCCATACGATTGTTCGTCGTCTGCGGTTCATACCCGGAAAGCTCTTTCGTATGCTGTTGATACATCAGAACGGCACCCCATCCGCCGGGACCGGGATTGCCCGAGCAGGCGCCATCCGTATACAGTATAACCTCTTTCATTGTCTTGTAATCTCTGATTATGCCCCTGCTCACATACTCTTGGATTTCCGTACACATGCATCCACAGCCTTCAAGACAGCGTTTCGCAGGCCGAATTCCTCAAGTGCAGCAACCGCCTCGATCGTTGTACCTCCGGGGGAACATACTTTGTCTTTCAAAACAGCGGGCGCCTCCCCCGTCTCCAGCACCAGCTTGGCGGAGCCATATACCGTTTGTGCCGACAGCCGGTATGCCATTGCACGCGGCAACCCCGCACGCACGCCGGCATCCGCTAACGCTTCAATAAACAAATCAACATACGCAGGGCCGCTGCCGCTGATTCCAGTAACTGCGTCCATCAGGTGCGCAGTCACGCGCTCGACCTTTCCAACCGCCCCAAACAGACGCTCGGCAAAGTCTCTTTCCTCCTGCAGCAACGTATCTCCGTCCTCAAAAACAACCATTCCTTCACCAACGAGAGCCGGTGTGTTCGGCATTGTGCGCAAGATGCGCGTGGACTGCGGCAGCATAGACGCGAGCCGCTCCCCGCTCCTCCCGGCCACAATGGAGATTACTCCCTTTTCTACAAAGAAGTCGTATTTTTCTTCTGCCAACGTATCCAGCGAATGAGGCTTAACGGCAAGCAGAATCAGCGTCGAATTCTCAAACAGCTCGTCAATATCAGAACACACTCGTACGCCAAACTCTCGGTGCAATGGTTCCGCTTTCTGCGGATTATGATCAAATACAAATGTTTCGTCCGCTTTCAAGACGCCCCCGCTGCACGCGCCGCGCAGGATCGCCTCCCCCATGTTCCCGATGCCGATTACACCCAGTCGCGTCATATCAATTAGCCTCCAGTAAAATCATCATAGTCACCGTGAAATCAGTGCGTAGATAGTCCGCACTTATAATACAATTGTATTTCCAATCCGAATAATTGTCAAACCGTCAGATCATTTACGCAGCCGGAACTTAGTTCTTCAATACTTATATAGTGTTGACAACACCCTGCATTGATTCTACAATTTAATTATGTATGCGTCCCATCGAGGTGTTATGGAAAAACGATATTCTAGCAATCGAGCTAATAATAACTCTCGTCAATATGCACGAAATGAGCGCCGCCGCAAAAAGAAAATGCGCCGGATTGTTTTGATTTGCATACTGTTTGTCCTTGCAAGTGTCACGCTTGCTTTGCTGGTATATGCGGAATCGCCCGCCCTGCTTCGCAAGCCTGTGTCCAGTACTGCCGCAAATACAACGCAGCCGCAAAGCACAGAGAATCTAGCATCGCCGCCGCCTTTTACACCGGAACCAGCCACTCAAGCTGCTTCACCCACTCCCACCATTGATGAGGACTGGTATAGGGAGCGCTGTGACCAATTATACCATTACCTTGACATGTACGGAAACTTTGAGAACCCCGAAGATATCGCACAAAAGCTGTCCTCTTGGCAAATTGATAAGAATCGCAAGATGGTCGCGCTTACCTTTGATGACGGCCCTTCTCCAACGTATACGGCAATGGTGCTGGATATTTTGGAGCGCTATAATGTCCGTGCAACGTTTTTCATACAAGGATCGCATATCAGCGGAAACGAGGAGCTCTTGCAGCGTGCTCTTGCCCTTGGCTGTGAGATCGGCAATCATACGATGAATCATGAGGATTTGGAAGAGATCTCCGATGATGAAATGCGGAATGCCGTTTCCTCTGTGAATGACTTGATGCAGGAGAAGTTTGGTTATACGCTCACGCTGCTTCGACCGCCGTACATTTCCTTTGGCAAAAAGGGCAGCGAAAAACGTGCGGCATTCGTTCAAATGCTAAAGGACTTTGATATGGCATGTATCAATCATACCCGTAGTTCGCATGATACTTACGCCGATTACACCGCCGAGATGATCTCGGAACGGATGCTGCAATCCAAAGACGAGCTCGGTCATGGAATTGATAACTCGATTTATTTGTTTCATGACAAGTCACAGAAGACTGTCGATGCACTGCCTCGCATCATCGAGGGTTTGCTGGCGGATGAATATCAGTTGGTAACGGTCTCCGAATTGTTAAATTGCTCGGAGGAAGGCCTGCATTCTGGATGGATCTATTCAAAGGCCGATTAATGAAGTCAGATAACGGGCGTGTTTTGATTGGGCAGGCCGGTTCGTTCGTGCACTTGCTCGCCCTCCCCCTGCTCCCTCTGCCCTGAAACGCCCGCAAACTGCATCACCAATGCCGGTCAATTACCGGATCCGGTACCGTTTTATCCTGCACCACACATCCCGTGTATTTTAGAATACATTCTCCACTTCTCCTTTTTCAGTATCGACCTCTTGCCGGAAAACATCAGGACAAAGGTCTGCAAACCAATAGGGACATGAAGCCCCCGCTGCCGGTACAGGTTTTAGGCGCTATCACCAACATTGTTTTGGATCCTCTGCTCATTTTCGGCTTGTTGGGACTGCCAAAAAATAGGAATAACAGGGGCAGCGATTGCAACCGTCACCGGGTAAACGGTCGCCGCTGCTGTAGCAGCAAAACCCGGTTTCCGCCATCTTCCCGAAATAAAGTTCAAAGCCGGACACATCGCGAAAATATATCAGCCGGGTGTGCCGAATATTATCATGCAGTCCGCGTACACTTTCTGCATATTCGGCCTGACTATGATCCTTACCGGTTTTTCCGATCGGGCCGTTACTGTGTTAGGTCTATTGTAAATGGCAAACATTTTTCTTCATTCTCCTTGGCGCGCATCGTCCCTATCATCAGCAGCTTCAGCTATGAGGCCAGCGACCTTGAACACTGCAACGAAACGCTGTCGGATGCGTTCCGCTTCGACCTTGTTTTGATAGCAGTCGGAACGCTATGCTTTGTAACCATACCCGCTCCGGTGCTGCATGTATTCGTCTCGGACGAACGTGTTGTTGAAGTCGGTCAAATTGGCTTCCGCTTTATCGGTGTCAGTTTCCTGCCGATGGTCACAACGCTCATCTTTCCAGTCTATTTTCTTTCCAGTCTATTTTCAAGCCGCAGGGGCAGATTAGCAGAGTTCCCTGCTCTTGTTCATTCATGCGGTCGTTCTATTCGTCCCGCTTGGTTACCTTTTCTCACGGTTTGGACTGAACTGGTTCCGGCTCACTTTTCCGGTCACTGAATTGCTCGCAAGCTGCGTTGGTTTGTTATTATATCGCCGCTTTCTCACAAAAGACCGCTGATACTATTCGCTCGCAGACAGCCTATTCAATATTTTTCAGACACATTCGTCCGCTTCTTCTCGGGCGGATGCGTCTATTTTAATTTTCGCTGCTTTCTCTGGAAAACCTTCCCGTCTGCTTCGTGCGCGCGTCTCCGTCGAATAAAAAAATTCTCACGCTTACAATACAGCGTGAGAACGAATCTGGCAGGGGCAGAAGGACTCGAACCCTCAAGAACGGTTTTGGAGACCGCTATGTTACCATTACATCATGCCCCTAAAAGCCAATGAAAATATTATACCACTCGCGTTTTGTGCTGTCAAACAAATTGTAGCATATAACCGTATAAATTTTGGAACATCACCTTTTCCACCTCGGATTCAGACAACCCGCTTTCAAGCAAAGCGTCCGCAAGCGTCGGAAAATCTCGGCTCGTCCTGAGATCCACGGGATATCGCCCCATCCCATCAAAATCAGAACCGATCGCGCAGCAATCTATTCCGCCCACATCGATAATATGCTGAATATGCGAGACAATATTGCTAATAGCAGCAGTGTGCCCTTTACATAACTGTTTATAATAGAAATTCACCCCGACCGTGCCGCCGCGTCTTGAGATCTCACGGATATGATCGTCTGCCAAAGACCTTGGCGAGGCATAGACCGCCCTTGCATTGGAATGCGATGCAAACACCGGCGCATCGCAGCGTTCCAAAACATCATCGATCGCGTGATCAGACAAATGGGAAACGTCAATTGCAATACCCAGATCGCACATTTCGTCAATGATCTCGCATCCCAAAGGCGTTAGCCCTTTGTTGCCTCGTGCAAGAGCTGCGCCGCCGAGCTCGTTATTATCATTCCATGTAAGCGTCATCGCGCGCACGCCCAGGCGGTAGAGCGTTCGCAGCATTGCATGGCTTCCTTCAATGGCCTCGCCCCCTTCGACCGTGAGCACTGTTGCGATCTTTCCGCAAGTCGGATCAAAATCTTTCGTCAATGGCGTAAGCTCTTCGTTAGAATCAAGCATACGTTCATATGCGTCTATCATGGCAAGGCACTGGTGCAGCGGTGGGACACGAAGCGCCATATCGGTCCAAGCGGCAAACAGCTGGAGCGCCACCCCGCCCTCTTGCATGTCACGCAGGCGAATGGCTTGATCTGCTTTCGGCTTTCTCAGGTCATAACCGCGCTCAACCATGCCGTACAAGAAATCGCAGTGCCCATCCGCAACATGAAACCGCATAACCTCGTCTCCCCTCTCAAGGAAAAGGATATGCAAAACGCATATCCTTTATCAATTCAATCCTTCATTGAGCTTTATTTCGCATAATCTACCGTGCGCGTCTCACGAATCACATTGACCTTGATCTGACCGGGATACTCCAATTCGGATTCGATCCGTTTGGCAACATCCTTGGCCAAAATAACCGTGTCGGTATCGCTGACGCGGTCGGGCTTAACAATGATACGCACCTCACGGCCCGCCTGAATTGCAAACGATGTGTCAACGCCCTCAAACGAATTTGCGATCTCTTCCAGTTTCTCCAACCGTTTGATATAAGTCTCAAGCGTCTCGCGACGGGCGCCAGGACGGGCAGCAGAGATTGCATCCGCAGCCTGAACGAGTACAGCCTCCACGGTCGTCGGATCAACATCGCCATGGTGCGCCATAATTGCATGAACGACCTGATTGTTCTCGCGGAACTTCTTTGCAAGGTCAGCGCCGATCTGCGCATGCGAGCCCTCGACTTCATGATCGATCGATTTTCCGATATCGTGCAGAAGTCCCGCTCTCTTTGCAAGTGCAACGTTTGCACCGATTTCTGCAGCCATCATACCCGCGAGGTGTGCAACTTCTATGGAATGATTCAAAACATTCTGGCCATAACTCGTGCGATAACGCATTCTGCCAAGATAACGAACCAGTTCATGATGCAAGCCATGGATACCGGTGTTGAGAACGGCCTGTTCTCCGGCTTCCCGGATCTGCGCATCGACTTCTTTTTTCGCCTTCTCGACCATTTCCTCAATGCGCGCAGGATGGATGCGTCCATCCAAAATGAGTTTTTCGAGTGCGATTCTTGCGATTTCACGGCGAACCGGATCAAAACCGGACAGGATCACGGCCTCCGGTGTATCATCGATGATGAGATCGATGCCGGTCGCCGTTTCGAGAGCACGGATGTTTCTGCCTTCGCGGCCGATAATACGTCCCTTCATTTCATCGTTCGGCAGCGGAACAACGGAAACCGTTGTTTCTGCAACCTGATCTGCGGCGCAGCGCTGGATCGCGAGAGAAATGATATTGCGGGCGCGCTTATCCGCCTCTTCCTTTGTCTTTGCCTCGATATCACGCAAAAGCAGCGCCATATCGTGCCGTGCTTCGCGCTCAACATTTTCGAGCAGCATTTCTTTTGCAGCATCCATGGACATGCCGGAGATCGTTTCCAATTCGGTCATCTGCTTGGCATGGAGCTCCGCAATGTCGGCCTGCATACGATCAACATCCGCTTCTTTGTCTGCCAGCGCTTTTTCGCGCTGCTCAATCCCGTCAAGCTTCTTCTCGATCGACTCTTCGCGTTGGAACAGGCGTCGTTCCGTGCGCTGAAGCTCGCTGCGCCGTTCACGATTTTCCTTTTCGGCTTCTGTACGAACTTTGAAAACTTCTTCCTTCGCCTCAAGGATCATTTCTTTTTTGATTTCAGATGCCTTGGTACGTGCGTCTTCGTAAAGCTTTTTGACGGCGTCCTCAGCCTTTGCCACCTTTGCCTCGGCAACATTTTTTCTGTACATGTAGCCGACCAAAAGACAAATCGCTGATGCTGCAACAATCAGCGCTATTGCAATCCAAACATTCATTAGGTTATCTCCAGTCATCTCTATAGTAATATAACCGAGCATCCCTGCCCGGTTATTTATGCAACGGCCTACATCATAGCAAACAAAACAACAATCTATAATGAAACACCTAACAACAGTAGTGCAGGATTACTCTTATTGATTATATCGCGCCATCTGTTTTCAGTCAAGCGAAAACAAAGAAATCTGGTTTTCTTTCGGCAGCGCATCAAAGCAGCCGTTTTGCTCGAGTGCTCCTACTACACCACTGTTTGCGCCGGTCCTTGTTTGAAAATCCTCGACCGAAACAAATCGCTCCGTCCCGCGTTTTTCCACCATCGAAACCGCCGCATTATCCCCGACGCCGGGAATGGAGTTGAACGGCGGCCGCAAAGCGTTTCCTTCGATCAAAAACTTCGTTGCCTCAGAGCGATAGATGTCAACCGGCAGCAGGGCGATCCCGCGCAGGTTCATCTCATAAACGACCTCCAGAATCGTTTGGATCTCTTTATCGCGTTTCTTTTCCGCCGGCTCCTTTGTCTGGGAGTTTTTATCCAGCTCTTTGATCGCCGCAAGTACTTTCTCGGGACCGCCGGACGCCAGTGTTACATCGAATGCGTCTGCACGCACAGAAAAGTACACCGCATAGAACGCAAGCGGGTAATGTACTTTATAATAAGCGATGCGAAACGCCATTGTCACATAGGCCACAGCATGCCCTCTTGGGAACATGTACTTTATCTTATGGCAAGAGTCTATAAACCAGGCCGGGATATTCCCATCGATCAGAGCCTGTTCCATCTCCGGCGTCAGTCCTCTGCCCTTTCGGACACTTTCCATGATCTTAAACGACAACGAAGCGTCCATGCCATGCGCGATCAAGTAGGTCATAATGTCATCGCGTGTACATAGCACCTCCGATAGTTTCGCTATTTTATTCGTGACGAGCGGCTCAGCATTGTTCAGCCAAACATCCGTTCCGTGTGTCAAACCGGAAATACGGACAAGTTCCTCCATCGTCGAAGGCTTCGTGCTCTCCAGCACGCCTCGGACAAAGCCGGTCCCGAATTCCGGCACGCCGAGCGACCCAACCGTACACTCCAGTCCGCTAAGATCGATGCCGAGTGACTCGGTCGACGAAAACAGGCGCATTGTATCCGGGTCATCAAGGGGTATGCTCCGTGGATTCAACCCGGTAATATCCTCCAGCATGCGCAGCGCCGTCGGATCGTCGTGTCCGAGTATATCCAATTTGACAAGACGATCGTCCATTGCATGGAAATCAAAATGCGTCGTTATCGTGTTCTTATCCTTTTTATCGGCAGGATACTGAACGGGCGTGTAGTCCAGGATATCATCGTCCTTCGGCACGATAACGATTCCGCCTGGGTGCTGTCCCGTTGTTACCTTAACATTGAGACACCCCTTGCAGAGGCGTTCCATCTCTGCTTTTCGCAGAGTTCTTCCCGTCTCTTCCATATAATGATAAATGCACTCAAATGCTTTGCGTTCGGCAAGGCCGGAAATCGTACCTGCGCGGAATGCATGTCCAACGCCGAACATCTCTTCAACATACTTATGTGCGACGGGTTGGTATTCTCCGGAGAAATTCAGGTCGATATCCGGCGTCTTGTCGCCTTTAAAGCCGAGGAATACCTCGAAAGGAATCTCATATCCTTTTTTCTCATACTTTGTTCCGCATATCGGACAGTTTTTGTTCGGAAGGTCAACGCCGCAGTCAGACTCCGGGCAAACGACGTCAAATTCGCTGTGCTTACAGTTCGGACAAATATAATGCGGCTGAAGGGGATTGACTTCTGTAATCCCAGCCATGGTCGCAACAAATGACGAGCCGACCGAGCCACGCGAACCAACGAGGTATCCGTCGCTCAGAGATTTATGCACAAGCCGCTGCGCCATGAGATACAGCGACGCGTAGCCGTTGCCGATGATGGACTTCAGCTCGCGGTCAAGTCTCCCCTGTACCACGTCCGGCAGAGGGTCACCATAGATTCGATGCGCCTCATTGACCGCCATATCGTGCAGCTCCTGGCTTGCATTTGGGATCTCCGGCGCATGCGTGCCATCCGGGAAAGGCTTAAGCTCGTCGCACAGATCCGCGATCATATTGGGCGTTTCAACAACGACTCGGTGTGCTTCCTCAGCGCCGAGATATGCAAACTCCTCCAGCATCTCGTCCGTTGTCTTAAAGTATAGCGGCGCCTGCTGATCCGCGTCTGAGAATCCAAGCTTGTACATCAGTATTTTTCGGAACGCCGCATCTTCCGGGTCAAGAAAATGCACGTCTCCCGTTGCGGCGACAGGTTTACCAAGCTCCTTGCCAAGATCCACAATTCGACGGTTGATATTCCTCAGCGCCTCATCATCCGAAACGATCTGTTCCCGCACCATAAACGCATTGTTTCCGAGGGGCTGGATCTCCAGAAAGTCATACCATTCCGCGATGCTCCTGACCTGTGCTTCGTCTGCGCCATGTACGATCGCCTGATACAATTCGCCCTGCTCGCAGGCCGAGCCAACGATTAGCCCGTCACGGTATATGGAAAGCAAGCTCTTCGGAATGGTCGGACGCGTTCTGAAATAGTCCAAGTGCGAATAGCTGATCAGTCGATACAGATTTTTCATTCCTGCCTGCGTTTTTGCAAGCAGGATAATGTGATTGGTCTTTTGTCTATGTTTCTTCCCGGTATTCCCCTCTCCCACGGGTGCCGGGCGATGTACCGGAAGTGTTGTCACATGCAACGTCCGAAGCATATCAAGAAACTTGAGGAACACGTCCCCGGTCGCCGCGGCATCATCAATCGCCCGATGATGGTTTTCCAGGCTGATCGAGAAATGCTCACATATCGTATCAAGTTTGTGATTCTGGAGGTCGTGCAGCAAGTACCGAGCCAGCATCAACGTATCCGCATACGGCTCGTCAAATACAATACCGTATTTCTCACTATGGTGATGGATAAAACCCACATCAAACTTTGCATTATGCGCAACGAGGCAGCAGCCATTGCAAAAAGCAGCAAAGCGTTCCAAAACATCGCGCAGCGGCGGCGCATCTGCAATCATATCGTTCGTAATGCCGGTAAGCGCCGTAATGTTTGGCGGGATCACAACACCGCCATTGATAAAAGTTTGAAACCGATCAATGATTTCCCCGTCGCGGATCTTCACCGCCCCGATCTCGATTATATCGCAGTGTTCGGGCTTCAGCCCGGTGGTCTCAATATCGAACACGACAAACGTTACGTCCATATCGACAAGATCCGTATCGGGCAGGAGGTACCCCTCAACACCGAATATGGCCTTTACCCCTGTTTTTTTCGACGCCTTTGCTGCTTCAGGGAAAGCCTGCACGACGCCGTGATCCGTAATCGCGAGCGCCTTATGCCCGAACCGCTTTGCCGTCTGAAATGCGCGCGTAACATCGGTCAAGCCGTCCATCGTGGACATGCGGGAGTGCAGATGCAATTCTACGCGCTTATCCTCCGCCGTATCCTGCCGATAAACCGCTTCCGCTAAATTGACATCATTGATATAGAGCGTCAACTCTTTGGAAAACTTTGGTATCTTGCATACGCCGCGAACGGCGACTTGCTGATCTTTTCCAAATAGCGGCGAGACGCATTCAAAAAATCGATCCGCTTTCACCTTATCGTAGAAGGTAGCTGAACAGTAAACCGAGTCTGTTTTATCGGTCACATTCAACTGAACACGATAGCTTTGCCGTCCGTCCTTA
>HF985534.1:53654-58795 GCA_000432015.1 Clostridium sp. CAG:1024
CCCCACCCCTCGCGCAGTTCGCCCGAAATAATGGAACCCTGTATGGTTACCGCTCCCTCGGCTTCCGTCAAATCGGCAACTTTTACACGCGATGTCTCTCGGATCCTTTGTCCGTAAAGTATGTCCGGGTCTTTTTTTACAGCAGGTGTGGCGGCAATAGGAGCTGCGGGACCAATAACGGAGGCAACTCCTGCCTGAACTGTTTTAGCGGACTGCTGCGGCGCGGTGGCCGTAGTATCTTCCGGGCTCTTCGTGTCCGGACGGAGTCCTGAATCATACTCGATTTGGATATGCGTTCCTGGAAGATATGCCTCAAAAGCGCAAAGCAGCGCGTCGCGATCGTGTTTTGAAAACGCATCGCCATTTTGGATATGCAAAACAATGCGGTTTTGCCTGCGCTGCAAAACCACATCTCGAATGACTGCTCGCTCCAGATCAAAGTTTAAACCCGGTATCATCGGTAAAGTTTCCAATCCGTCCTCGTTCAAAGCCCTATTTGGCTTTTCTCTCATCAAGCATTGTGTTCGCTTCGTCAACTAGACGCGTCATGATCTCCGGCATTGCGCCTGCTGCAAATTTCTGTCCGTTTTTAAACAGCACGCCATTGGATGCCCCGAAAGCGATCCCGATATCCGCATCTGCTGCCTCCCCCGGCCCGTTCACCGCGCAGCCCATGACTGCGATTCTAAGATACCCTGCGTTTCGGTGCACATGCTCTTCGACATACGATACTGCTTTCATCAAATCAACACGCGTTCTGCCGCAGGTCGGGCAGCTGATGATCTCAATGTCGTCTTTACGCAGATTTAGCGCTTTTAAAATCATGAGGCCGGTTTCGACTTCGCGCACAGGAGAGTCCGTCAACGAGACGCGCAAAGTATTCCCGATTCCGTCAAGCAACAATGCGCCGATCCCGATTGCCGACTTGATGATCCCGTTCGCGACGCTGCCCGTTTCCGTAACTCCAATGTGCAACGGGTAATCCACAAGCTCCGCCATGCGTCGATAGGCAGCGACGGTGTTAGCGACTGTCGAGGCTTTCAGGGAGATCACGGTATCGTGGAACCCCGCTTGCTCCAGCATACGCACATGTCTCAGTGCGCTTTCGACCATTGCCTCCGGTGATGCCGCGCCGTATTTTTGCTTGAGATCCGCCTCAAGCGATCCTGCATTCACACCGATGCGAATCGGGATATGATGCGCCTTTGCGCAATCTACAAGCTTCTTTACATTTTCCGGACCGCCGATATTACCGGGATTGATCCGCAGCTTATCCGCTCCATGTTCAATGGCTAAAATAGCAAGGCGATGGTCAAAATGCACGTCTGCAACAAGCGGGATATGGATCCTTTCCCGAATTGCGGAAAAAGACTCCGCACAACGGCGATCATAAACGGAAGCACGAACAATGTCACAGCCCGCGCTTTCCAGTGCAAGAATCTGCCGAACCGTTGCTTCAACATCTCTGGTATCGGTATTCGTCATGGATTGAACGCTGACCGGTGCATCTCCGCCGACCGATACCGTTCCCACCTGTACCACCCTGGTTGTCTGCATAGCGTGCTTATCCCCGAATCAAAGTCATAATATCATTATAGGTCAAAAATATGATAAGCGCAAACAATGCGATCAATCCGATAAAATGCACCATACCCTCTTTCTCCGCATCAATCGGCTTGCCGCGCACAGCCTCAACAATGAGAAAAACAAGTCTGCCGCCGTCCAGAGCGGGGATCGGAAGCAGATTAAAAATACCTAGGCTGACATTGATCAGCACGGCGAATTGCAGCACAGTTTCGAGACCGTATCGAACCGCCTCACTGATATACGCGATCGTGCCGACCGGGCCCGCTACATCCGTAGACTGCACCTGTCCGCGAAATAGCGTTCCGAAAAAAGAGAATGTCGAACGCACGATGCTCCCAATATATCGAAATGACTGCCCGATCGAACCAATAAAACCGTATCGAATACGCGTTGGCGTCATAGTAATCCCCAGATAATTGTAGCCAAGCGTCTCATTATACAGACCAGTAACAGGTATATCCAACCGCGTTCCTTCGCGTGAAACCGTGATCACCGTTTGATCGTCCTGGATCGCTCGAATCATTGTCGCGGTTTCGTTATAAAACTCAATGTCCTTCCCATCGATTTTCAAGAGAATATCGCCGGGTCTCAAACCGGCCTGGTATGCCGGACTGTCTGTTTCCGGCACCTCGTAAACCGCAGGCATGTAATTCCCGTAAGCCGTAAGCGTGATGATCGAAAGAAGCAACGCAAACAGCAGGTTCATCACCGGACCCGCAGCAACGACAAGAATCTTCTTCCACGCCGGATGTGCATTAAAGCACCGACTGTCCCTCGCCGCTTCATCTTCGCCAAAGAATCGGCACATGCCGCCAATCGGAAAAGCACGGAGAGAGTAGATAATGCCGTTTCGCTCCTTTTTGAGAAGGGTGGGACCCATGCCCACGGCAAACTCTACAATGTCAAAGCCCAGCTTGCGTCCGACAAAGAAATGGCCAAATTCATGTGCCGTCACTAAAACGGACAACAGAATAAGCGCACCGATCACAGATAAAATTGTGCTCAAGTTGCAGCACCAGCTTTCCTAATAGAATTATCGACCGAAATAAGCTTCGACCAAAGCACGCGCTTCCCAGTCGGCGTCAAACACCGTTTCGAGTGAATCGACCGGCGAAGGCATATGACGTTCCATGGCATACTCGACCGCCGCATAGATGTCGGTAAACCGTATCCGACGATCCATGAACAGCTTGACCGCAGCTTCATTTGCACCGTTGTACACTGTAGGCATCGTGCCGCCCTCGCGCAGCGCTCGATACGCAAAGCGAAGTGCAGGATATCGTTCCTCCGGCGCAGGATGAAACTCCAACGAACCGACGTCCACAAGCGACAGTCGTCTGCAAGGGGACGGCTTCCGTTCCGGATAGGTCAACGCATATTGGATCGGCAGACGCATGTCGGGCACGCTGAGGTTTCCGATCACTGTACCGTCGCAAAACTCCACAAGGGAATGTACAACGGACTGCGGATGGATCAAGACTTCGATACGCTCTCCAGGGATATCGAACAAATAACTTGCCTCGATCACTTCAAGCCCTTTGTTAAACAAGGTTGCGGAATCAATTGTTATCTTCTGCCCCATGTTCCACGTTGGATGAGACAGCGCCTCCTCGAGCGTGATCTCCGCCAATGCTGCAAACGGGCGGTTCCAAAATCTGCCGCCCGACGCTGTGAGCAGCAGCTTTCGGATCTCTCGGCGCTCGCCGCCCTTCATACATTGGAACAGCGCGGATTGTTCGCTGTCCACGGGCATAATCTCTCCGCCGTTTGCTTTCAGCGCGGCGTCGACAAGCTGTTTGCCGCACACAACGCTCTCTTTGTTTGCAAGTGCGACACGTTTCCCCGCCTTAAGCGCAGCGAGCAACGGTCGGAGCGCAGCAAAGCCGGAAATGCCATTAACCACGATATCCGCTTCCGCAGTGCCGGCAAGTTCACAGACGCCTTCACTCCCACAGAGCAATTCCGTCCCCTGTGGAAGGCCATCCGGTTCCATCGCGGTTTTCGCGGCAACATACCGCGGTCGAAAGCGCAACGCCTGTTCGGCCAGAAGCGCAGTATTTCGATCGCCGCTGATGCCAAGAACTTCATATTCTCCGTTGGATGCCGCGATAACCTCCAACGTCTGGCGTCCGATCGAGCCAGTGCTCCCGAGTATCGTTACTTTTTTCCCCATACGTTTACATCTCTTGTCTGATTAGTATATTCCGAGCAGCCGCAGAATAGTAAACAGGCAGAGTACGACAGGTGCGCAAAGCAGGATACTGTCGATTCGATCCATGATGCCACCGTGTTCCGGGAATATGCTTGAAAAGTCTTTTACTCCGGCCCAGCGTTTGAGAAGAGAAGCAAACAAATCGCCGAACTGCGCACAAACGCCGCAAATCAAACCGATGACAAGCAGATAAGGCGCATCAACAACGCCGTCCCACAGTTTTTGAAGCGGGATCAGAAGCGCACCGAATGCAACGCCGCCAATGAGCCCCGCAACAGCGCCTTCCACGGTTTTCTTCGGACTGATCGCGGGACACAGTTTGTGCTTTCCAAGCAGCGTGCCTCCGAAATAAGCAAAGGTATCCGTGCAGGCCGGCGCGGCAAACGTCAACGCAGCGGCCGTCAGAGCGACGGAACGTTCAAAATCCATGTAAACGAGCAGCATACAGATCAGCAGGCTGATCGGATATACAAACATCAGAAGCGAAATTAGAATGTTCTCCGGCTCTGTCGGTCTGCGAAGCACGAGACCGATCATACAGGCGACAATGCAGCTCAGATAAAAAACGAGCATTGTCGTTGTTCCTGCAAAATGATACACAAACGGAAATCCGATCGCGAATACGTACGCCGGCAAGGAATGCGGTCGATACCCGCGCTGCGTTGTAATGTGCGCCGTTTCATACGTCGCCACAAATGCTACGATCGATATTGCCGCAAGGAACACATATCCGCCAAGCGAAAGAACAGCCAGCAACGCCGCGGACAGGATTACTCCCACAATAATACGTACTTTCATTTTGCGTCCTCCAACCCACCAAATCTTCTTTTGCGGCGGCAATACTCCTGTAAAACCGCAAGGTATTTCTCGTCCGAAAAATCCGGCCAATACTCATCAGTAAAAATCAACTCGGCATAGGACGCCTGATACAGCAGAAAATTGGAAAGCCGCTGTTCGCCGCTCGTCCGGATTAAAAGATCGAGTTCAGGAAGGCCGCATGTATACAAATGTCTCTCAAAGCTCTCCGCTGTGACACCTTCGGTCTCCGCCGCGGCAAGTCTCGCTGCGCGCAGGATCTCATCGCGACTTCCGTAGTTCATTGCGATATTCAGCTTTAGTCCCTGATTCTCCTTTGTGCGTTTCTCCGCATCCGCAATGAGTTCATATACGCGCTCTGGAAAGCGATGCGTCTCGCCCAAAGCACGAATGCAAACGGCATTTTCATTCAGTTCGTCAAACTCCTTCATAAAGAATTCGACAAACAAGCTGCAGAGCGTATTGATCTCATCGGCAGGACGTTTCCAATTCTCCGTGGAAAAAGCATAGAGCGAAAGCGCACGAA
>HF985534.1:58853-87507 GCA_000432015.1 Clostridium sp. CAG:1024
TGCTACGCCGGCCCGATGTCCGAGCGCGCGCGGGAGGTTTTTGGACTTCGCCCATCGACCGTTTCCATCCATGATGATGGCAACATGCTGCGGCAGCCGATCCGGCTGAAGCCCAAACGCTTCGATCTGTTCTCTAGAATACTTAGCCATGGGGTCCCTCATAAATTGAGATGCAAAGCGGAATCCGTTCCGCTTTGCATCTTGAAAAGCTCATACAGTTTCCGGTGTTGTTAAAAAGCAGGAATACAGCAGCAGCACTTCCCCGTCCTGCTCCACGCGTTCAGAAATGACACGTGCTTCGCTGCCCGGCGCGCCTTTACGGCATCGCACCTCCAACGTGCGGCAGGTAAGGTTTTGCGTCTTGAGCCGCTCGGTTGCCTGTTCCAGCGATAGACCAATGCAGCCGCTCAAACCGAAAGAATCTCCTTCTCCTTTTTGGAAAGGATGGCGTCAATATCCTTAATGACTTCGTCCGTCATTTTCTGGATTTTCTCTTCCAGACGTTTCTGATCGTCCTCTGTCAAAAGGTTATCCTTTTGCTGTTTCTTTGTCTGCTCATTGGCGTCGCGGCGGATCGAACGGATCGCTACCTTTGCTTCTTCGCCGCGCTTGCGAACGACCTTTACGAGTTCTTTGCGCCGTTCTTCCGTGAGCTCCGGAAACACAAGTCGGATGACTCTGCCATCGTTGCTCGGGTTGATGCCGAGATCAGATTTCTGGATCGCTTTTTCAACAGCCGGGATCGCCTTCTGGTCCCAAACGGAGATGATCAGCATTCTGGGCTCAGGTGTGCTGATATTTCCGATCTGTTGAATCGGCGTCGGCGTTCCGTAGTAATCGACCATCAAGCGGTCAAGAAGCTGCGGATTCGCGCGTCCGGCGCGCAGGCCATTCAGCTCCTGCTCCAAAACGGAGATCGTTTTGCTCATACGTTCTCTGGTCGAATCTAAAATCTCTGTAGGCATGAAACTCTATCCTCCTGTTTGCGTCGTCAGTTTATTTTACAATATTTGCTTGACTTGATTCAAGCCCTAACCGATATCGTCGATAATTGTTCCCATTTCTGCCCCATCAAACATCGCCCGGATTCCTGCGAGTTCAAATACATGGATCGGGATCTTTTGCTCGCGGCAGAGTGTAATTGCCGTAATGTCCGTTGCTTTCAAATCGTCCCGGATAACCTTATCATAGGTAAGATGCGAATACGGCCTCGCTTCGGGGTCGATCCTCGGATCTGCAGAATAAACTGCGTCGATATTCTTCGCAAGCAGTAGAACATCCGCGCCGATCTCAGCTGCGCGCAGCGCAGCGCCCGTGTCCGTAGAGAAAAACGGACAGCCCGTTCCGCAGGCAAAAATGACGACATGGTGTTGCCGCAAATGCTCTCTCGCCGCTCTCGAAGTATAGGTGTCGCAAAACTTCGGCATCTCGGCAGCGGACAGGACGACGCAAGGTATCTGCATTCGCTCGAGCGCATCTTGTAGGGCTAAAGCGTTGATCGCTGTTGCAAGCATTCCCATGTGGTCTGCCCGATTGCGTTCCATCTGGCCGCTGCTGCGTCCACGCAGAATATTCCCGCCGCCCACAACAATACCGATCTCGACGCCTTTCTTTTGCAGATACGCAATATCTGAAGCGGTCTTTTCAATGGTTTCCTGACAAAGCGGCGTGCGCTCAGATGACAACGCTTCACCGCTGACTTTCAATAACACACGTTGGTACACGAACAGGCCTCCTTCCTTGCAAAAAAGGAACACGCTGCCGTGTTCCTTTTCGTTTCGTATTCGTTACGCTTTGGTCTGGCTCATCACTTCTTCAGCAAAGTTGTCCTCACGCTTCTGAAGGCCTTCGCCCATTTCAAAGCGCGTGAAGGAGAGAACCTTGAAAGCGCCGCCGACCATCTGACCGACCGACTGATCCTGATCCTTAACAAAGGGCTGCTCCATCAGGCAGACTTCTTTGTAGTACTTCTCGATTCGGCCGTTAACCATCTTCTCGATGATTGCTTCCGGCTTCGGCTTCGGCTCGTTAAGCGCCTGTGCGCGGAGAATTTCTTTCTCCTTCTCAACATCAGCCTGGTTCACATCGTCTCTGGAAATGCAATTCGGCTTCGCTGCCGCGATCTGCATCGCGACGTCGTGCAGTTTCTCTGCGACGGCTTCACCCTCGACGTCAACAAGTACGCCGATCTTGCCGCCGAGGTGAACGTAGGTATCCACCACACCCTCAGCACGCTGGAAACGGCGAATGCTGATCTTCTCACCGATCTTTGCAACCGCCTCGTTGAGCAGCATGTTCACGGTCTTTGCCGGATCGTCAACAAGCGTCTGCTCCATGAGCTCTTCCACGGTCGCAGGGTTCTTTACAGCGATCTGCTTTGCGATCGTTGCAACAAACGCTTTAAAATCGTCGGTCTTTGCGACGAAGTCCGTCTCACAGTTGACCTCAACGATGACGCCCACTTTACGATCATCGGTCATGTAGCTTCCGACAATGCCTTCCGCCGCAATACGGCCTGCCTTCTTGGCGGCTGCGGCAAGACCCTTTTCGCGCAGGAAGTCGATCGCTTTCTCAGCGTCGCCATTGCACTCGGTCAATGCCTTTTTGCAATCCATCATGCCAGCGCCGGTGCGCTCGCGCAGTGCCATAACATCCTTTGCTGTAAACATTGTTGAATTCCTCCTGTTGCTTACTCAGCGGCTTCTTCTGTCGTTTCTGCTGCCTCAGCCTCATCATTCATCTGCTCACCCTGCTTGCCTTCGAGGACGGCGTCCGCCATCTTCGCGGTGATCAGCTTGACTGCGCGAATCGCGTCATCGTTGCCCGGAATGGGGTAATCGACTTCATCGGGGTCACAGTTGGTGTCGATGATCGCAACGATCGGAATATGCAGCGTGCGGGCTTCCGCAACGGCAATGTGCTCTTTGCGCGGGTCAACGATGAACAGCGCGCCGGGGAGCTTCTTCATCTCCTTAATGCCGCCAAGGTTCTTCTCGAGCTTGGACTGCTCCAGCTTGAGCTGAATGACTTCCTTCTTCGGGAGAAGGTCAAACTCGCCGGTTGCTTCCATCTGCTCGATCTTGCGCAGACGTGCAATACGGCCCTGGATGGTCTTGAAGTTGGTCAGCATGCCGCCGAGCCAACGCTGGTTAACATAGTACATGTCGCAGCGCTTTGCTTCCTGCTCGATGGATTCCTGCGCCTGCTTTTTCGTGCCGACGAACAGAATGGTCTTGTCTTCCATCGCAAGATCACGGACAAAGTAATACGCTTCTTCGATTTTCTTGACGGTTTTCTGAAGATCGATGATGTAAATGCCATTGCGCTCGGTGAAGATGTATTCCTTCATCTTCGGGTTCCAACGACGGGTCTGGTGACCGAAATGTACACCGGCCTCCAACAGCTGCTTCATGGAAATCACGGACATGGTTTATATACCTCCTCGTTATTCTTCCACCTTTTGCTTCTTATTTCCGGGGAACCATAACGGCACGAGCCCGAAAATCCACAAAAGTGCGTGATACCTTGCGTAGTATAGCACAGAGGCTCGCAGTAATGCAAGCCCCTTGTCGTCAATATTTGCCGCAATTGCGGCATTTCATTCATCTTCTTCGTCGTCGAAGGTCTCGTCGAACAGTTCGATAAACTCATTGAACACTTCGTCAAGCAACACGGGATTTTCAATCGCCTGATATGTTTCGTCTCCGCCTTCCCTCACGATTTCAAGGAGCACGACTTCATCGTCTGCGACACCGTCCACATCATCCATTGGCAGCAGCGCGGCATAACGCTTGCCCTCGTAATCAAACGTCATCACAAGATCAAACTGAACTTCTTTTCCGTTTTCATCCAACAAAGTGACAATCGTGTTCTCTTCCATATTCTGTTTCCTTTCCCGTTTCAGCCTTGATAACGTCCGCTGTCCAAGTATGCCTGCAAGATTACGACAGCCGCCAGCTTGTCTACGACCTGTTTCCGCTTTTTTCTGCTGACGTCCGCATTGAGAAGCACGCGTTCCGCGGAAACCGTTGTTAACCGCTCATCAATGAAGTCGTGCGGGCCGTTCCATGCCGCGAGCACAGCATCCGCAAAAGACCTTACCTTTTCCGCCTGCATGCCGTAGCTTCCATCCATGTTGCGCGGCATACCGCAAAGCAGCATCACGGGCTCATAGTTATTCAGAAGCCGAACAACATACGCCACATCCGCCTCAAGATCGTTCTCCTTCCGCGTATAGGTCTCAAGGCCTTGCGCCGTCATACCGAGCGGATCGCTCACCGCTATTCCGATGCGGCGATCTCCAACGTCGAGCGCCAATACTCTTCGCATCAGTCCGCCCTCTGGTTGGCTACATAGAACTTTACAAGCTCTTCCAACAGCTCGTCCCGCTCCATTCTGGAAATCAGATATCTTGAATTGTTGTAGCTCGTTATATAGGTTGGATCGCCCGAAAGCAAATAGCCAACGATTTGATTGACCGGATCATATCCCTTTTCCCGCATGGAATTATAGACGGTCATCAGAATATCTCTCGTTGTTCGGTTCTCCTTTGGCAGCGAAAACTGCTGCGTATCGTTTCGGATATCCATCAAAGTCCTCCTCCGCATTGCTTTCCGATATTATACCCGATTGCCATCCGTTTTTCAAATACAACCTGTTGCCCTGCATAAAAATCTCCGATGCCCCACCTCGATTCCGTTTGCGGAGATACGCCGTTTCACACTTTTATTCGCAGCAGCATAGCATAAAACCGAAACTGTATAGGGAGGATTTGAAATTGAAACGAAGATTTCTGCTTACCATCGTCACACTTTTGCTGCTCATCCTCGTGAGTACGGCCTGCGCGAGCGAGCCATCGTTCAGAACCATTCAATTACATGAAGTAACGCGCTCCGTATTCTATGCACCGCAGTATGTAGCGATTTCAAAAGGGTATTTCGAGGAAGCCGGTCTGCACGTTGTTCTTACCACATCAGGCGGTTCAGACAAAGCCATGACCGCGCTGCTTGCGGGGCAGGCGGATCTTTGCCTTGCCGGGCCGGAAACCGGCGTGTACGTCTACAACGAGGGAAAGACCGATTATCCGGTCATCGTGGGCCAATTGACAAAACGGGATGGCTCTTTTTTGGTGAGCCGAATCGACGAAGCGGATCGGTTTTCCTGGGAGTCGCTGAAGGGTAAAAGCGTGATCGGCGGCAGAGCCGGCGGCATGCCGCTCATGACGCTGCACTATGTTCTGCGTTCGCACGGCCTGGAGCCGAACGTTGACGTCGAAGTGATCGATTCGATCCAGTTCAATCTGATGGGCGGGGCGTTCGAGGGCGGCACCGGCGATTATGTTACGCTTTTTGAGCCGACGGCAACGGAATTTGCGCTTGCCGGCAAGGGTTATGTTGTTGCAAACGTAGGCTTGGAGTCGGGAAACGTTCCCTATACAGTTTACCTTGCGCGCGGAGAAACGATTGAAAACGACGCTGTGATGATCGAAGGCTTCCTCTCGGCCATCTATAAAGCGCAGTGCTGGATACAGACCGCAAGCGATCAGGAGATAGCCGAAGCCATGCAGCCGTTCTTCCCTGACAGCACAATCGAAAGTCTTATGATTGTTGCGCAAAGCTACCGTGCAACGGATTCCTGGAAAACCGAGCCCGAAATGTATGAGGATGACTATGAGCGCCTGCTCGACGTCATCGCCGGATCCGGGGAGCTCAGCGCACGTCCTCCGTTTTCAAAGCTCGTTGACAATTCCATTGCAAAACGCGTCATTGACGGCTGACGGCACTCAGGCGATTACTTACGCTGGCTTCGAATATCAGAGAGCAGCCGGCAGATCACGGCGGTTCCCATGCCGCACGCAAAGCCCAGCGCTAAGTCTGAGACGGCATTCCAACTGAAGCTGAATTCTCTCTCGATCATTGCAAAAACAATGTAAGTGAGCAGAATATACAGCATTCCCGCAAAACCACCAAACAGCCACGCCTTGCGTTCTATGAATCTGACGCAAAGCAGGCCTGCGAAGCAGGCGCTGGCCGCCTTTATCAACACGTTGACGAATCGAACGGATGCAAGCGGAACAACGTCCCACCTGAGCAGAAACGCCAGAACGAGAATCAGTGCCGCAGTCGCAATGCACGCAAGCAATGCTGCGCGAATGCAGCAAAGCGCTTGCGTACCGAATGCCGAATCGGATCTGGATGAAGTCTTTCTTCTCATAACGCACCTCCGTGTATATCATAGTTCCGAACAAATAAAAATATTCCCGATGCGATCCGCATCGGGAATATTTCTGTACAAAACTTATATCAACGGTCTTCTCAGCCCTTAACGGTCTCGTCCATCGTATTCTCAACACCGGCATCCTCGACCTGAGAGATTGCGCCTCGGGCAAACACGAGTTTCACCTTATCGGGACCGACTGCGAGAACCACCACGTCGTCGCGGATGGAGCTGATCGTGCCGTAAATACCGCCAATGGTGCGTACGCGATCACCGGGCTTCAATGCAGCAAGCATCTCCTTCACTTTCTTATCGCGTCTGCGCTGAGGAATGATCATGATCGCAAACATCGCGACCATAAGGATGATCAGCAAACCATAGCTGGAAAAAAAGGAACCTACGCCGCTCATAACATTACTACTCATTATTACAAAGATACCTTTCGTAGTTGATAGTATCTATTTTATCGGTTTCGTCAAAGCGCGTCAAGAGTTTCTTTCCTGGACCGCCCATTGCCGGCCGGAACGAATTGCAGATGCAAGGTTCAGGCTTCTGAAACGGAAAGCCGACGTATCAACGTCGGCTTACACCTTCACTTTCCGATCATGTCGCTCAGATTACAGATCGTTCTGCGCGTATCGCGCACCATGCGGCGTCCGTCGCGCATCATACGACGCGGAACATCCGGATATAGCGACGTCACGACCGTCAGCGTAATTGCAGCACCTGCAACCATGCCGAGTCCCATTGCAAGAGATTTCATGCACTTTCACCTCGTCTTTCATTGCTTTGCGCTACATCGGTAGTATCGGCACATTCGGACAAGGTCATTCGCGGAAATGATTTCTATCCTGAAACGATTTATTTCGTTTCCGTGCAGTCTTCTCCAGCTTTTTCCGCTTTTTTCTTGCGATAGTCTTCGACTGCCGCTTTAACGGCCTCTTCTGCGAGAACGGAGCAATGCAGTTTCTGCGGCGGCAGACCTTCAAGCGCTTCGACAACAGCGGCATTGGAGAGCTTCAACGCGTCGTCGACCGACTTTCCTTTGATCATCTCCGTCGCCATAGATGAGGTCGCGACTGCCGCTCCGCATCCAAAGGTCTTGAAGCTCACGTCTTCAATGATTTCGTCATCGTTGACCTTAATAAACATCTGCATGATATCACCGCACTTTGCGTTGCCGACCATGCCGACGCCGTTGGCATCCTTGAGCTCGCCAACATTTCTGGGGTGCTGAAAATGATCCAATACTTTCTCAGTGTACATTAGTGATTACCTCCATGATAGAGCGGCGACATTGCGCGCAGTTTTTCGACAATCGGCGGAAGCGTATCCAACACATAGTCGATTTCTTCCGGTGTTGTAAATTCGGAAAGCGTCAGGCGAAGCGAGCCGTGGGCGACCTCATGCGACAGTCCCATTGCAAGCAATACATGAGAGGGGTCTAATGAACCACTCGTGCATGCAGAACCGCTGGAAGCAGCAATCCCGTTCAGATCCAGCATCAGAAGGATCGATTCGCCCTCGATGAAACGAATGCTGAAATTCACATTGTTCGGCAGCCGTTCTGTCGGATGTCCGTTGAGCTTAACGTCCGGGATGCGTGCCGGGATTCCAAAGATCAGGCGATCGCGCAGCACTTTCATCTTCGCCGCATTGTCTTCCAGTTCGGCCGTTGCAAGTTCGATGGCCTTTCCCATGCCGACGATGCCCGGCACATTCTCCGTCCCCGCGCGTTTTCTTCTTTCCTGTGCGCCGCCAAGGATCAGTGCGGGAATACGAACGCCTTTCCTGACATACAGTGCGCCGACGCCCTTCGGTCCGTGGAATTTATGTCCTGAAAGTGATAACAGGTCGATATGCATCTTCTCAACGTCCACCGGGACATGTCCGACGGCCTGTACCGCATCCGTATGGAACAAAACGCCGTATTTTTTGCATGTCTCGCCGATCTGCTCGATTGGCATGATTGTTCCGACTTCGTTGTTGGCAAACATGATCGAAACCAACACGGTGTCCGGGCGAATCGCCTTCTCAACCTGCTCGGCCGTGACCATACCGTACTCGTCAACCGGCAGATACGTGACCTCGACGCGTCCCTCTTTCTCCATCGCTTCCAGTGTGTGCAGCACCGCATGGTGCTCGACGGCGGAAGTAATGACATGCTTTCCTTTCTTCTTGTAAGCTTCCGGGATGCCGCGCAGCACCATGTTATCGCTTTCGCTGCCGCCGCCGGTAAAAATGATCTCTTCCGGCTTTGCATTCAATGCTTTTGCGACCTGCGCGCGCGCGGTGTCCAGTCCTTTGCCGGCTTCCCGCGCAAACAGATGCAGGCTTGAAGGGTTTCCAAAATACTCCGTAAAGTACGGCAGCATTGCCTCCACGACCTCATCCCGCACTTTTGTCGTTGCCGCGTTATCAAGATAAACCTTTTGCATGTTCGATCCGCCTTTTCTGTTCAATATTGTCTTTTGCAAGTTCCCAAACACTGGTTGAGTTCAAGACATCGTCGATCCGTGCCTGCAATCTGAGAAATAGCGGCCGCGCAGAACAGATGCAGGCATTCTCGCACCCTCCGCCTTCTCCGGTTCCAACACAATCCACGACCGCAGTGCTACCTTCCAGGATCTCGAGGACTCGTCCGACCGAAAGCGTCTTCGGGTCGTCACGCAAAACATATCCTCCAGAGGCGCCGCGAACAGTTTCCACGATACCCTGGCTTTTCAGCGTGCGCAGCAACTGCTCAAGATATGACTCGGACACCCCTTGCGTGTTCGCAAGCGTTGCAAGCGAAACCGGCCCCTCGCCATATTCAAGGGCGAGATCTACAACTGCGATCAGTCCGTAACGACTACGTGTTGACAGCTTCATGCTTTAATCCCGACTAAAATAGTCGCCTTTCTGCTGATACTTTAGCACCAAGGCCGCTTTCTGTCAACAACCAATCTAAAATAACTGCGGCCATTCATGCAGAACAGCCGCAGCAAGGCGAATTTGCAATATCGTTTCTGAAGCGAAAGTCACGAGCCTTTCGCTCCTTGATTACAGATGCCTCTGGATCATCTCAGCAAGCGCGGCTTTCGTTCTTGCACCGACCGCCCGTTCTACGATTTCTCCATTTTTGAAGACAAGGATCGTCGGTATCGTGGAAACGCCAAAACGCGCGGCAAGTTCCGTCTGTTCATCGACATTGATCTTTCCTACAGCGGCTTTCCCTTCGTACTCTTCCGCGATCTGCTCGACAAAAGGACCGATCATCCGGCACGGGCCACACCATGGCGCCCAAAAATCAGCCATCACAGGAATGTCCGTCTGCAACTCGGTATCAAAGTTCTCGGTCGTAAACTCTTTTGCCATTACTGGTTTTCCTCCTTTGTATTCTTTATACAGGCCGACATGCGCGGCGCAAATGTCTGCTTTTTTGCAAATCTACGATCCAAACACCGTAGCACGCCATAAGCAAGCAGGCAACAGACAAGGCCCAACAGGATCCCGCCGAGTTCTCCAAATACGGAAAGGCCGCACCATATTCCTAGAAGCAATGCAAGCAGCGGGAACACATAAGCCAGCATACTCGCGCTCACGATGCTCTTCGGCGCCAGCTCAACGATCACCGCATCACCGACTGCCGCGTTCTCCGTATTCTTCACGTGCAGCTCCATTTCCTTTTCGCCGATGGCCAGGCACGCGCCGCAGTGTTTACACATGGAACCGCGTGCAAAGCGTACCACGGCGCGGTCACCGTCCAATGCGACGACCGTGCCGTAATGCTGCTTTGATGCGTCCGAATGCACCTGATCGCTCATTCCCGCTCCGTGCATGCAATGTGCAGTTCGCGCAGCTGTTTTTCCTCAACCGGGTATGGCGCGCCGGTCAGCGGGCAGGAAGCGTTCTGCACCTTCGGGAACGCGATCACGTCGCGAATACTGGCCGTGCCGCAGATGAGCATTGCAAGTCGGTCGAGGCCGTATGCCAGTCCGCCATGCGGAGGCGGTCCGAACCGGAATGCATCCAGTAGGAAGCCGAAACGTTTCTGTGCTTCTTCCTTCGTAAAGCCTAAAGCGCGGAACATGCGTTCCTGCAGCTCGCTCGAGTGGATACGGATAGAACCGCCGCCGATTTCAACGCCATTGAGCACGATGTCGTATGCCTTTGCGTGGACGCTGCCCGGATCGGTCTCCAGCTTATCCATGTCCGCATCCTTCGGGCTCGTAAAGGGATGGTGCATCGCCATATACCGATTCTCTTCTTCACTCCACTCAAACTGCGGAAAATCCGTCACCCAGAGCAAATTGAACTGATTCTCGGGGATCAATTCGAGTTTGTCCGCCACCTTCAAGCGCAGTGCGCCGAGCGACGCGAACACAATATCGTTCCGATCCGCAACGATGAATACGAGGTCGCCGTTTTCGACGCCGGCACGATCAAGGATCGCGTGGAGCTCCTCTTCGGTAAGGAACTTTGCGATCGGGGACTGCACGCCTTCCGCCTTTGCGTTGATCCAAGCGAGCCCCTTTGCGCGGTACGTTTTCACATATTCGCCCATGGCATCGATCTCTTTGCGGGAGAAATGTGCAGTTCCGCCCTTGACGTTGATGCAGCGGACGCTGCCGCCCGCTTCGACCGCGTTTTTGAACACGCTGAATCCGCAGTCCTTTACAAGATCGGTGAGGTCGCAGAGTTCCAGGCCAAACCGCGTATCCGGCTTATCGGAACCGAAGCGCGCCATTGCCTGATCATAGGGAATGCGCGGCAGCGGAAGCTGGATGTCAAGGTTTAGCGTTTCCTTGAACAGTTGCTTGAGAAAGCGCTCGTTGACGTCCATAACATCATCTTCCTCGACAAACGACATTTCGAGGTCGATCTGCGTAAAGTCTGGCTGACGATCTGCGCGCAGATCCTCATCGCGGAAGCAGCGTGCGATCTGCATATAGCGATCGTATCCTGAGAGCATAAGAAGCTGCTTGAACAGCTGCGGGCTCTGCGGCAATGCATAAAAGCAGCCGGGGTGCACACGGCTCGGCACAAGGTAATCGCGAGCGCCCTCCGGCGTGCTGCCCGTAAGGATCGGCGTCTCGATCTCGAGGAATCCGTTCTCGGAGAAGAAGCGGCGCGCACAGAATGCGATCTTATGCCGCATCATGAGATTCTCCTGCATGCAGGGACGTCTGAGATCCAAATAGCGGTATTTCAGGCGCAGCGCCTCATTTGCATTACAATCGTCCTCAATTTCAAAAGGCGGCGTTTCGGACGCACTGAGGATCTTAAACTCGCGAACCAGCACTTCGACCTCGCCGGTCTTCATGTTTTTGTTCACCATGTTTCCGGTGCGTTCCACCAGTTCGCCGCGAATCGCCAGAACATACTCAGAGCGAATCGTCGAAGCGCGATCGAAATCCTCTTTTGAGAGCGTGCTTGAATCAAATACGATCTGCATAAGTCCGCTGCGGTCGCGCAGTTGGACAAAGATCAACGCGCCAAGGTCGCGGCGAACGTTTGTCCACCCCATCAGCGTTACGGTCTTGCCGACATCTTCTTTGGAAAGCTCCGTGCAATAGCAGCTTCGCTTCCAGCCTTGCAATAGGTCTGCCATATCAGTGTTCCTCCAAATGTATCATCTTATCAATTTCGCCCGCATCCAGCGATACCGTCTTATTCTCGCCGCCGCGAAGATTCTTCAGGGTTGCTTTATTGCACTCGATCTCGTTATCGCCGATTACGAGCACATATCGCGCGCCGGCCTTATCGGCAAATTTCATCTGCGCTTTCACGCTTCTGCCGACATGGTCGGTATCCACAGCCAGTCCCCGTGCGCGAAGCTCCTGCGCAAGCGTGAACGCCTTCAGATCGCCCGCCTCGCCAAGTCCAGCGATATACAGATCATATCGCTCCGGCTTCGGAACCGCAACGCCGCATTCATCCATGAGCATGAGCAGGCGTTCCATGCCGAGTCCAAACCCGACGCCCGGGCAGCTCGGCCCGCCCAATTCTTCTACGAGGCCGTCATAACGCCCGCCGCCGCAAATCGCGCCTTGCGAACCGATTCGATCGGAAAACACTTCAAATACGGTCTTCGTGTAGTAATCAAGTCCGCGCACGAGCGTCGGCGTGATCTCATAGCGCACATTCATGAGCTCCAAGCGTTTCAAAAGCTCATCCATGTGCTTTTTGCAGTCATCGCACAGAAAATCGCCGATCACGGGCGCATTTTGCAAAAGCTTCTGACAGCGCTCATTCTTGCAATCCAAGATCCGCAGCGGGTTCAATTCATACCGTGTTTTGCAGGTCTCGCAAAGCGAATCGTAATTTGTCAGCAGATACTCACGCAAAGCCTCCTGGTACTTCGGTCTGCACTCCGGGCAGCCGATGCTGTTCAGACGAACGGCAAGACCGGACAAGCCGATTTTATTCAGAAGCTCGATCACGATGGCAATGCATTCGGCGTCGGCACTCGGACGCGGTGCGCCGAATATCTCCACTCCGAACTGGTGATGCTCGCGAAGCCGCCCTGCCTGCGGATTCTCATAGCGAAATACGGGGTTCGTGAGATAAAACATTTTGGTCGGCTGCACTTCGCCAAATAGGTTGTGCTCGACAAACAGCCGCACCATGCCCGCCGTTCCCTCCGGTTTCAGCGTGATAGAGCGGTCTCCTTTATCCAAAAACGTATACATCTCTTTCTGCACGATATCCGTCGTTTTTCCGACGCCGCGCAAAAACAACTCGGTATGCTCGATCACCGGTGTGCGCGCTTCGAGCAGGCCATACTTTTTTGCAATGTCACGGATCAATTGTTCAATATACTGCCAACGATAGCTCTCGGACGGCAGTACGTCTCTTGTGCCTTTCGGCGCCTGATAAGCCAATGCATTTCCCTCCGTTTCGATAAAAAAAGGGTTTCACATCCAACAAAAGGGACGGGAAACCCGCGGTGCCACCCAATTTGAGCAATTTCTTGCTCCGCTTTTGTCCGATAACGCAGACGAGGCGTCGCGGTGTACTTCCCTTTCGACCGCGCGGTTCGCAGGTGCCGTTCACCGATCTCCGATATGCACGGATTCCAGCTAACGCCGTGCTCTCTGAAATATCGTTCTTCGGCTACTCTCCTGTTCCAGACCTTTTGCTCATTATACTGTCAATTTCCCGCTTCTGTCAATCAAAAAGCGCACGCTTTTCCAAAAGGATCGTTGGCAGTTTATCAAAATAGGTTTTGACGTCTTTGGGATTCGGGATTCGTTCTACCCGATTTTCATATCCAAACACGCGCTTGCTCATTGCGCTCGCGCCGTGCGCCATAATATTTGTCGTCTCCTCCATCATATCAATATTATACATACATATTGAGTCTTGCTTTGCATAGCCGACGTTTTCTAAATTGCCGCTCATATACTTTTGGCGGTACATATAATACGGCTGCATTCCGAGCGACTGCGCCGTTTCCGCTCCCGCGCTCAGCATTTGTTCTACATCTGAAGCGGTCGGCAAGGGGTATTCGTCCAGCCGCTCGATGAGCCGCGAGGAACGTTTGATCGCGAGCGTATGTACGGTCATATTCTCCGGTGAAAGCCGCTGCACTCTTTGCAGCGACCCGCAAAAATCGTCGACATGTTCGCCAGGAAGCCCAGCGATCAGATCCATATTGATGACAGGAAACCCAATGCTTCTCGCAAGAGAAAACGCCCGCTCTACGTCGTCGGCCGTATGTGCTCTGCCGATCCTGCAAAGCGTATCATCATTCATGCTCTGTGGGTTAATGGAGATGCGCTGCACGCCATGTTCGCGCAGAACAAGCAATTTATCCTCCGTGATCGTATCCGGCCGCCCCGCCTCAACCGTAATCTCATTACCGAGCGAACCATAACAGATCTTCAGTGTTGATATAAGACGGTCCAGCTGCTCTGCGGAAAGCACCGTCGGCGTCCCGCCGCCAACGTACATGCAGCGCAGACGATAGCCGCGTTCCCGCATCAGCGCTGCACCCTCTGAAATATCGATAAACAGCTTCTCTAAATACGGTGTCAGCGCATCCTCTTTGCCGAGGATCTGTGAGGGAAAAGAGCAATACAAACACTTTGTAGGGCAAAACGGAATATTCACATAAACATCGAAATCCCGTTCCCCGACAGAGGCAATCATATCACGCTGCGCCTCGCAAATAGATTCCGCCAGGCGTATCTTGTCCGGTGTTACGTCGTACAAGCGAAGAAATGCATCTCGGGCGGCTTCCGCACCGCTCTGCACCGTCAACTCACGAAACAGCTTCGTGGGTCGAATGCCCGTTAGAGACCCCCACGGAATGACTCGCGGGAAAAGCTGTTGCAGTAAGCGAAAAACCGCGATCTTGACCGCTCGCTTCTCAATTCTCTTAACAGTCAAATGATCCGCGCCATCAAATGCTATCGTCTCACTCTGCATAGCGCCGCTGCATTTCGCGGTGGCGGTTGCACATCCCGGTGCAGCAGCAAGCTGCACGGAAATGCTGAGTTCGGGCTGCCCGCCATTTTCTTCCCCCGCAAGAACGATCTCGGTTTGTCCAAAGAACAGTCGGATCTCCTCGGCAATATCGTTGCGGTACTCCGGTCTGTTCGTTTCAAGCAGGATCATAACAGGCTGCCCCCGATTTGAAAGTATGGATTGAACGCCCGCTCATGACCAATGGTCGTCGGATTGCCGTGTCCTGGAAACAGCGCAACGGCGTCATCCAGCGGCAGCAGTTTCCGTTGGATCGAGCGGATGAGCAAGGCGGGATCGGAATGCGGAAAATCCGTCCGTCCGATGCTTTCAAAAAACACCGTGTCGCCGCAGAAGGCTGCCTGTTCCGCCTCCTCAAGATAACACACGCCTCCCATTGTATGTCCGGGCGTATGCAGCACACGAAACAACAGTCCTCCCGCTTGTACAAGGTCTCCATCGCGGAGCAGAACGTCAGCTTGAACCTCGGGAAGTTCTATTCCGGCAAATGGTATGGCGAGCGATTCATTGCTGTCGCCGAGCATCACGGCATCCGCTTCATGAACATAGACTGCCGCCCGCGTTGCTTCGTGCAAGCCGGCAAGTCCGAATATATGATCGAAATGTCCGTGCGTAAGCAAAATCGCCTCACAAATCAGCCCGTGCGTTTGCAGCGTCTGCAATATGGGCGCAGGGTCGCCGGGGTCAATTACAACCGCGTTCTGCTGATGGTCCGCGTAGGCGATGTACGTATTCACTTGAAGCGGTCCGCACGGGATCGTTCTAATCTGCATCAAAACTGCCTCCTGCTGTCAAGAAGAATGGTAAGCGGTCCATCGTTGACGGAGAATACCTGCATGTCCGCCCGAAAAACTCCCGTCTGCACGGTTACCGCTTTCGCAAGCAGTTCGGCCATCGCTTCATAAAGGTTTTTTGCAAGCTCCGGTCTCGCCGCCGCTGCATAACTCGGTCTCCTTCCCTTTCGTGCATCTGCACACAGCGTAAACTGAGAAACAAGCAACAGTTCGCCCGATACATCCAGCAGGCAGAGGTTCGGCGTGCCTGTATCATCATCAAAAATACGAAGATGCAGCAGCTTGTCCGCCAAGTATTGGACATCCAACAGCGTATCGTCCTGCATCACGCCGAGATACACGAGTAAACCGTTTCCGACGCTTCCAACGGTTTGGCCTGATACGCTTACACTTGCCTCGTTCACTCTCTGCACTACAGCGCGCATCGTATAACACTCCGCTCCTTAATGGTGGATTCGATAGACCTCGTTGACACATTTAAGGTTTTTCAGATTGCGGATAATATAGCTGAGTTGCTCCGCATTATTAACGACAAACGTCATCTCAACAACATAACTTCCATCATGCGACGGTTTGCCGTTCAAACCCTGAATGCTGATATTCAACCCGGAAAGCAAGGCGGATATCTCAAGGATCGTTCCCGGCCGATTGTCCGCGTGGATCTGTACCGAGGCGTTGAAGGGGCTGTTGGCTCCGATCGCCCATTCGACCTCAATGATCCGCTCCTGCTCTTTATACAGGTTTTCCACGTTGGGGCAGTCCGCTCGATGCACCGAAACACCCCGGCCCCGCGTGATATATCCAATGATCGGATCTCCCGGTAAAGGATTGCAGCAATTCCCAAAGCGAACAGCCATCCCCGGGTCTCCATGAACGATTACGCCGTTATACGGGACATTCTTCGGCTTTTGCGGCTTTTCCGGCGGCTCTTCCACCGTGAGCTTTGCAGCAATCGCCTCCGCTTTTTCGGATTTATTATGCTGGTCGATCAGCTTATGAAGCGCCTGACCAGAGGAAACGCCGCCAAAGCCGATCGCGGAATACAGATCCTCAAGCGTATTCATATTGAGGCGCTGCAGCACCGGCGCCGCGGCATCCGGCTTAAGCAGATCGCTCAGCAGCATGCCCTGCCGTTTCGCCGCATTTTCGAGCATCTCCCGTCCGCGCTGGATATTCTCCTCTCGGTTCTCCTTCTTGAACCATTGACGGATCTTGTTTCGGGCAGACTGCGTTTTTACAATATTCAGCCAATCGCGGCTTGGACCGTTTTGACTGTTGGACGTGATGATCTCGACCATATCGTTGGTCTTGAGCTTGTAATCGAGGCGGACAATATTCCCGTTCACTTTGGCCATCTGGCAATGGTGGCCGATATTTGTATGGATGCGGTACGCAAAGTCCAAGGGGGTCGATCCTTTGGGCAAATCAAAGATCTCGCCGCGCGGCGTGAGCACAAAGACATATTCCCCTAAGAAGTCTTTCAGAATATTATCGACAAACTCTTTGCTGTCTTCCGTTGTATCTTTGGCCTCAATGATCTGTCGAAGCCAGCTTGTCTTGCGGTCCAGAACACTACGAACGGTTCTTCCCTCTTTATACATCCAATGCGCGGCAATACCGTATTCCGCTGTTCGATGCATTTCATACGTTCGAATCTGCACTTCAAAAGGATTGCCGTTCTCCGCAAGAAGCGTTGTATGAAGGGAACGATACATATTCGGCTTAGGCGTAGCGATATAATCCTTGAACCGTCCGGGCAAGGGTTTCCAGTTTGCATGGATCACACCGAGCGAAGCATAACAGTCGTTGATCGAGTCTACGATCACGCGGATCGCGATCAGGTCATACACCTCGTTCATGCTGCAATTCGCACGCTGCATTTTGCGATATACGCTGTACAGATGCTTCGGCCGCCCGCTGATCGTCGCGGATATGCCCGCATCCTCCAACTGAACGCCGATCTTCCGCATTGCCTCGTTCAGAACGGCTTCGCGTTCGTTCTTGCGCTCGTTAAACTCCTTCTTGATCGCATCGTATTCTTGCGGCATCAAGTACATAAAGGATAGGTCTTCCAACTCACCCTTGATCGCACCCATGCCGAAACGGTGTGCAAGCGGCGCATAGACTTCAAGTGTTTCTTTCGCCTTGCGCACACGTTTGTACGGATTGCAATAGGCGATCGTTCGCATATTATGCAGACGATCCGCAAGCTTAATAATAACGACGCGCACGTCCGCGGCAATGGCAAGGAACAGTTTTCTGAGGTTCTCCGCTTGTTCCTGCTTTTTCGTGATATACGTCTGCTTGCCGGAAATGGTCAGTTTCGTAACACCGTCGACGAGCATTGCAACATCGGCGCCGAACTCTCGTTCGATATCCGCAAGTTCCACGTCAGCACAGTCTTCGACCGTGTCATGCAGGATCGCAGCCGTCACACTCGCTGCGTCCATTCCCATATCCATCACGATACTCGCTACAGCGATAGGATGCGTAATATAGGACTCTCCGGACTCGCGTTTTTGACCTTCGTGGTGCTTCGTTGCAAACTCCAACGCGCGCTGAAACCGTTCCGTTTCTTCCGGCGTGTATTTTTCGGAAAACCGTTTGACGAGCGATTCCAATCCGTTTCCTCCTTTCAATTGCTGTTCGCATCTTGATATTGCAGCGGATTTAAAAAATCAACGGCGACCCGTTGATTTTAATATAAGGCTCTTGTACGGAGCGATGCTCAGTATTTCAAGATCGACTCTACATCGTATCCTTCCAGTGCTTTACGCGCATCAAATTCGGAACAAAGTTCGATCGCAAAACGCATGCCGACAACGATGCCGCCCGCCTGCTCGACGAGCTTTGCCGTTGCGAGCGCGGTTCCACCAGTGGCAAGCAAATCGTCAACGATCACAACGCGCTGCCCGGGCTGAATCGCATCTTCATGAATCTCCAACACGTCGGAACCGTATTCCAAGCCATATTCGAAACGCATCGTTTTGCACGGAAGCTTTCCGGGTTTCCGAGCGACAACAAAACCTGCGCCGATTGCGTACGCCAAGGCGGAGCCCATGACGAAACCGCGTGCTTCGGGTCCAATCACGAGATCGATCTCTTTGCCTTTCAGGGAATCGGCCATGCGGTCGATCAGCTCATGATAGCCTTCCTTATCCTTGAGCAAGGTCGTAATATCACGAAAAAGAACGCCTTTCACAGGAAAATCGGGGATGCTTCGGATTTTTTCTTTCAAATCCATGGTGATACCTCCGTCAATGTTTATTTCGAAATCGCGAGAATCGCAGTATACAGTCTGCTCTCGCTCAAAGACCGTCCGGCACGGTTCTCCGCTTCTCTGATTGTTCCGCTGTCAGGATCGACAGAAAAGAAGCCGAGTTCCAAAAACACGCTCAATGCAAAGAGCACATTCAAAGGCGGTTCTTCACAAGCAAAAAATTCTGCGTTCTCCAGCAGGCGCCGACGCAGCCTGCGATACAATGCGCGCATTTGCTCCAAGGTGAATTCCTTTGCATCCATCGCGCCCATGCACTCCAGACGGAGAAACAAATCACACAGTATATCACAGTTTACCATTTTATTATAGCGCACTTCTTGCAGAATTGCACCTATTATTTTTGGTATATTCTCATGATCCGGCTGATCATCGCCCATTTTCTCCGCAGTATTACACGCTATCAGCAGCAATTCCGGTTTTGTATTGCCGCGAAAAGTGTTGTTCTGCAAGGTGCAGACGAGATCACAGCGGGCGGTTTTCGGCAGCCGATCCGCCAAACCGCCTTGGCGGAATCCCACAAGACGCACGCTTGTCTCCCCCTGCGAAGCAACTGCATCCAAATGTTCGCCGTTCTTCCCGATTTTTCGGGAATCACGAAGCGCGACGTCCTGCAGCAAAAAACGGGGAATGGGATTTCCCTCTCCAAACGGGGCGAGTAGTTTCAATTCTTCGACAAGTTCTACGGAAAGAGACGAGAGCCGGAGCGTTTGTTCATATGTATACGTTGGAACAAACACTTCCTCGGTATAGGTCTTCTCCATATAAGCCGTATAATCCGAAACGAACTTTTCAAAGCGGCTCGGCTCGATCGTCACGCCCACGGCGCGCGCATGGCCTCCGAAACGCTCAAAACGATCGCTGAACGGCAGCAGCGAATCATGAAGATGGATACCCGGCATGCTTCTCCCGGAGCCGGTCCAGTACTCCTTATGTTCCGTAAACAGGATCACAGGGCGATACAGCTGCTCGCACAGTCTTGATGCGGCGATACCCAACACGCCGACGTTCCACCCCGCACCGAATACCACGATCGCTTTGCGGCTTCTGAGTTCCTGTTCCGAAAATCGTTCATAAATATCGTGCAGCACCTTTGTCTCATCCGCACGTCGGCGCGTGTTATCCTCCTGCAGACTTTCGCTCAGGCGCTGCGCCTCATAGTCGCTCTTTGAAACAAGCAGGGAAATTGCGCGCGAGGCGTCTCCCATGCGTCCGGCCGCATTCAAACGGGGGGCAAGAAGAAACGCCAAGGCCTGTGCATCCAGTTCTCCGGTTTGCCCTGCCGTGCGCAGCAGGGCGCAAAGTCCGAGGTTTTGCGCCGCGTACGGAAGTCCCAACTGGACGATAACGCGGTTTTCACCGTCAAGCGGGACGACATCCGCCATCGTAGCAACAGCGGCAAGGCCCAGCAGTTCATTGCTAAGGGTTTGTTCTGCAAGCGCGCAGGCCAGCTTATAGGCGGTCCCTGCGCCGCACAATTCTCCATACGGATACGCGGAATCCGTTCGCGAAGCAGCTACAACAGCGCAGCAAGCAGGTAGAGTTTCACGCGGTATATGATGGTCCGTAACGATCACATCCACACCATACTCCGTACAAAGCGCGATCTCGTCAATGGCCGTAATCCCGTTGTCGACGGTTATGATAAGGTCAACGCCATTCTCGCAGAGCAATTCGACCGTATGCGTATGCATACCATACCCATCTTCATGGCGAGAAGGGACAAAGCACTCCACGTCGGCTCCCATTGCACGAAGCTGCAAGTAGAGTATCGATGTGGCGCAGACGCCGTCCGCATCATAATCTCCGTAGATGCAGATGCGTTCATGCGATTGGATCGCTCTGCGGATTCGTTCCAGCGCAGGCTGTATATCCGGCAAAAGCAGCGGATCATGAAGATCGGAAAACGACGGACGAATGTACGTCTCTGCCTGCGCCGCTGTTGTGATGCCGCGAATGCACAGTGCGCGCGCCGTCTCCGCACGGATGGACAAGGCGGCTTCAAGCGACGCTGCCGCGGTTTCATCGATCTGTTCTTTCAGGACAAAGCGATTCATGAGATTCGTACTCCAGTTCGTTTCAGCATTGAGATCAAATGATTCGGTGCGGCCTCGAAAACGAGGAAAGAAAGGCCGGATGCGGCCTTTCTTTCCGAATTGAGCCGTTCGTGACCTGGGACGCGTCCTATGCTTTACAGGGCGAGTGCCGCAGTATCGTGAGCAATGGTCATTTCTTCATCCGTCGGGATCACATACACATGCACTTTGCTTTCCTTTGTGGAGAGTTCGACCTCTTCGCCGCGCGGGCATTCCGCGTTATAATTGAAGTCCACCTGCACGCCGAGGAAATCCATATCGGACAGGATCATCTCGCGCATACGGCGATCATTCTCGCCGACGCCCGCCGTGAACACGATCGCATCCACGCCATTCAGCGCAGCCGCATAGGATCCGATGTACTGCTTCACCTTATAGGCGAACATTTGCAGTGCCAGTTCCGCGCGCTCGTTGCCCTCTTTCGAGGCGGCGTCGAGATCCCGGAAATCGCTGGATACGCCGGAGATGCCCAGCATGCCGCTCTTCTTATTCATATAGGTATCCATCTCCGCGGGCGTGAGGTTCAGTTTCTCCATGAGGAACGGAACGATCGCCGGATCGATGCTGCCGCAGCGCGTACCCATCGGAGGTCCCTCAAGGGGCGTGAGGCCCATCGAGGTGTCCACGCACTTGCCGCCGCGCGAGCAGGAAACGCTTGAACCGTTGCCAAGGTGGCATGTAATGACGCGCGCATTCTCTTTTGCGATGCCGGCTTCGGCAAGGTGTGCGATCGCACGTCCGGTCACATAACGGTGAGACGTGCCGTGGAAGCCGTAACGGCGCACCTTGAACTTCTCGTACGCTTCATACGGCAGGCCATACATGTACGCTCTCTTGTCCATGGCCTGTCCCCAAGCGGTATCGAATACGGCGACCATGGGAACGCCCGGCATAACGGCCATGCAGCCGCGGATGCCCATCAGGTTTGCAGGATTATGCAGCGGTCCCAGCGGAATGCATTCTTCAATCGCGGCGAGTACTTCGTCATTGATGAGCACGGGCTCGGAATACTTCTCTCCGCCGTGGAGAACGCGGTGACCGACAGCTGCGATGGAAGACATATCGGAGATCACGCCGATATCCTTGTCGGCAAGAACGTCCAACACCATTTGGATCGCGTCCGCATGGTCTTTCATGTCCTGCTGCTTTTCGAACTTCTCACCGTTTGCAGGCTTGTAGCTGAGCAGCGAGCCGGGAATACCGATGCGTTCACAGAGACCCTTTGCGATCACCGATTCGGTGTCGATGTCAATGAGCTGATATTTCAGCGATGAGCTGCCGGCATTGATGACCAGAATGTTTGTCATATCGTGTTTTCTCCTTACAGATTCTGCGCCTGAACGGCGGTAATTGCGACCACGGAAACAATATCTTCGACGCTGCATCCGCGGGACAAATCGTTGATGGGGTACTTGAAGCCCTGGCAGATCGGACCGATCGCTTCCGCTCCCGCAAGGCGCTGGACGAGCTTATAGCCGATGTTGCCCGCCTGGAGATCCGGGAAGATCAGAACGTTTGCTTTGCCCGCGACAGGGCTGCCGGGCGATTTCAGCTTGCCGACCTTTTCAACAAGCGCCGCATCCGCCTGCAGCTCGCCGTCCACATTCAGCTCGGGCGCCTGCTCCTTCACGAGCTCCGTTGCACGGACGACCTTATCTACGAGTTCATGCTTTGCACTGCCCTTTGTGGAGAAGGACAGCATTGCAACACGGGGATCGATGCCGCAGAGCGCTTTGCCGGTCGCCGCAGAGGAGATCGCGATCGCGGCAAGCTGTTCCGCTGTCGGGCAGGGATTGACCGCACAGTCACCGAACACGAGAACACCGTTGTCGCCGTATGCCTTGTTCGGCACTTCCATGATAAAGCAACTGGAGACGACGGAAATACCCTTAGCCATTTTGATGATCTGAAGTCCCGGACGCAGTGTGTCGCCGGTGGTGCTGATCGCGCCGGCCACCATACCGTCCGCCTTGCCGTCCTTGATCATCATTGCGCCGAAAAACAGTGGGTTCTTCATCGTTACAGCTGCCTTTTCGGGCGTTACTCCCTTTTCCTTTCGGAGTTCATAAAACATCTCCGTATAACGGGGCAGGTCTTCGCTTGCAAGCGGATCGAGGAGCGTCACGCCTTCCAGATTGACAGAGAACTTTTCGGCGACGGCTTTGATCTCATCAACATTGCCAAGCAGCGTCACTTTTGCAACGCCTTCCTTGGTGATTTTCTCAGCGGCCTGCACGGTGCGTTCTTCAGTTCCTTCCGGGAGAACGATATGCTTCAGGTCAGTCTTTGCTTTTTGCTTGATTTGATCCATCAATGACATGGTACAATTGCCTCCAATAGAATTTCAATCAAATTATACCACACTCCGTATTAGAATGGTATACTGGATTTGGAAAACATGCGGTTGACACTCTGCCGGTTTTAGAGCATACCCACTGCATTCGGAGGTCATTATGCGCGTTGTCGGCATCATTGCGGAATACAATCCCTTGCACAACGGTCATATTTATCATCTTGAGCAAGCGAAGGCGCTTACGGGAGCCGACTTCTGCGTCGTTGTTATGTCGGGTAATTTCGTACAGCGCGGTGAGCCGGCCGCAGCGGATAAATTTACGCGTGCGGAATGGGCGGTGCGGGCAGGCGCCGATCTTGTGTTGGAGCTTCCCAGTGTCTACGCCGTTTCAAGTGCCGAGCGTTTCGCCCTCGGCGGCGTCCGAACCCTGTATGCGACCGGCGTCATGACCGATCTGTCCTTCGGCTGTGAAACGGATGACCTATTGCAGCTTCAACGGCTCAAAGACCTGCTTTCCTCCGAAACGCAGACCTTTCAACAAGCGCTGCGCCAGGAGCTGCGGCTGGGAAAATCCTACCCGCGGGCTCGGCGCGATGCACTCGCCGTCTGCGGTGCCGACGCCGTGCTGCTCGATGCACTTGAACGTCCAAACAACATTCTCGCGATCGAATACCTTCGGGCGCTTGCCCTATTTGCGCCGAAAACATGTCCCGTTCCCGTCGCTCGTGCCGGAAACGCTTACCACGACACCGCTCTATCCGGCACACTATCCAGCGCAACATCGATCCGTGCGGCACTTGTGAGCGGGGATGAGGCCGTTCGCGAAGCGCTCCCCCTGTTTGTCGGGGCGCGTATGCTATACGATGAACGCTATCCCGTCACGGAAATACTGTTTTCAAAAATGATCCTATCCACGCTGCGCAATATGTCGCCTGATGCTGTTTCCGCACTGCCGGATGTAAAGGAGGGTCTTGAAAACGTAATTATACAGGCCATGAAAAGGGCCGTGACTTTGGAAGATTTTTATACCGCAATCAAAAGCAAGCGCTATACGCTTGCTCGCTGTAAACGCATTGCGATAAGCGCGCTGCTCGGGCTCACGCGTGATCAGGTCTATCGAACAATATCAGACGAAAAAAGCGAATACCTGCATGTACTCGCTTTCTCTTCAAAGTCTCGCCGTTTGCTCTCTGAAATCGGAAAACGGTGCTCCGCGCCGCTATTGCTGCGCCAGGCAGACTGTGCCGAATGCACGCCTTTGGTCCGCGAAAATTTGGCGATCGATGCGCGTTCCACCGACCTCTACGCCATTGCGACCGAGACCGACCTGCGTCGAGATCACCGGGGACCGGTAATCGTCTGACCGCTACAGTTCCAGCAGTTCGCGAATCTTCGGAAGGGCTTCCGTCGCAACTCTCCGGCCCTCGTTGATAACGTCTTTTGCTCTGTCCATTTGAAAATGTCCTTTTACGAACAGGACCTCCGGCACGAGCAACAGGTCTTCTTCATTCCCGCGCAGCTTAGTGATTTCCCATTGCATCACATCGACCGAGTGGTTGAGGAGCAGATACGCATTGGCGCCGTCCACATCAAAATCTCCGCCTCTGTATCCGACGTCCACGCCAATCACAACGTCCGCGCCGCGCTCACGCAGCACTTTGCTCGGTATCCTATCGATCACGCCGCCGTCGACATAAACGCGGCCGTTCAGCGCTACGGGCATAAAAATACCGGGGATCGACATACTCGCGCGGACAGCGCTGTGGATCTTTCCCTCATCAAACACATGCAGCTCGCCCGCGCCGATGTCGACTGCTACGCAATAAAACGGAATGGGCGTCTCTCCAAAGCTCATATCATGCGTAAAGATCCGAATAAGCTCCTCAAGCCGAACGCCGCGAATAAGGCCGCCGTTATTCAGCGGGTTTCCTATGTCAAGGTGCTCACGCATATTCATAGACAGCGCATACTTTTCCAACATATACATATCGCTGCCTGCGGCAAAGATCGCACCAATAATTGCGCCCATGCTGCACCCGGCCACCATATCGACCGGTATATTGTTTTCAATCAACACTTGCAGCACGCCGATATGCGCAAATCCCTTTGTGCTGCCCGCACCGAGGGATAGGCCAAGTTTTTTTCGCATAGAATCCTCCTGACAGCGTATATGGTCGCAATGCGGCTCTAAGGCGAACCGATGTTGCTATATTATACACGGAAATCGGAGGATTGCAAATGCGGAATCGCATTGTTTCTCTCGTTGCTCTTTTTTGCTGCGCCGCTTTGCTGGTTTTCTCCGATGCTTGCCTTGATGCGGCAAGATCTGCGCTCGCGATTTGGTGGAACAGCGTCCTTCCGGCGCTGCTTCCGTTTTCCGTTTTCCTCTCACTCGCGGAATCGGCCGGCCTCCCCTCGGTGCTCCGCAGACTTCTCCCCGTCTCCGGTTCTCGTTGGGCCGCTCTGGCGAACGCGTTAACCTCCTTTCTTTTTGGCGCGATCTCGGGGTTTCCGAACGGTGCGCGCATAGCCGCCTCCGCCGAATGCAGCCCACTTGCCGCCTACTGCAATTTGTGCAGCCCGATATTTTTGCACAGCGTTATCTGCTGCGGGCTGCTCAAGTCTCCGAACATGTTTGCTCCGCTTTACATATCACATTGTCTGAGCGCTCTTGTTTTGCTTCTTGCATCAACTCTGACGCGGCAAGTCAGGCAAGCGCCCGCCGACACCGCCGACATCTTACGTCGCGACGGCATCGATCTGATCGGCGGTATTCGGGATAGCATCGGCGTGCTTGGAGCGGTCGGCGGCTGTATGGTTGTATTCTCTGTTCTCCTAACGATCCTGTGCGAGGCAAACGTTTTCCGCTTTACCGCCGTCTTGTTCTCCGGTATTGGCATAGAAGAGGACGTCTTACGCGCAGCAGCGCACGGGCTCCTCGAATTCTCCGGCGGGTGCGCCGCAATCGCTTCGCTCTCGCTGCCGCTGCGTATAAAAGCCGTTTTGATCTCATTAACGATCTCCTTCGGCGGGTTTTGTGTCCTTTTGCAATCGCGCATCTTTCTGCCCGCGTCCGCCATGCGTGTTTATCTGCTGCGAAAGGCTCTGCACGCGCTGCTTTCGGGGCTCTTGTGCTACACCCTCTTCCCCGCTTTTCTGAAAACGGATATGCCCGCACTGAACATTCCAAATGGCGCTCGCTATATTGACAACTCATTGACGGGGCTCGGCTTACTGTTCGCTTCCGCAATTCCGCTCGCCGCCGTATATCTTGCGGGCCTGTGCTTAAAAAAGCGTCTGGCCGCGCATATGTAAGGCCACGTCCGTGTACCGCTTCAAATCGATAGAAGACCTGCGACGCATTTACCTCTCTCAAGCAATGCAAGCAGTGAGAGCACCGCTCTGTCGGTCATTCGATCAGGACATGTATTCACCGTTGTAGCTGACGAGCGTTGCGGCGGAAATCCCGTCCACCCTTTGCAGGTCGTTCAGAAACGCCGCTTCCTCGCCGTCAAGGTTGATCTCCGCCATCAGCTCGATTCCCGATGCATTTACTGTTTTGATTTGATAACATACTTTTTGACGCGGCAACGTTCACGTCGCGGCACGCCAGAACGTCATAGACGGTCATGCCAGCCCAGCTACCGACCGTTGCAACGGCGCTGCCAATCAGCTTGAAATACGGAATGCCAGCCTTCGGAACGTCAGCCGCAGGGACAAGCAGACCGTTAGCAATCGTGAAATACGTCTTGGTGTCAAGCGCGGCAGACAGATTGCCGATGCCGAAACGATAGATTTTGTCGTTTTGACACTCCCCATGCCTAAAGGCAGGGGATTCTCGGTTCGCTGACCGTAGCCTGCACCGTGCGAGGTCTTACAGGGTCTCCCCGAGCGTATAGGTTCGGGCGTGTCCCGCCCTACCGTATGTATTAGCTACGCCAGTAGGCGCAAGCCCTCATGCAAAATGTTCTTCGCGGCGTTTATATCCCTATCGTGCTGTGCGCCGCACTCCGGGCAAGTCCAGCCGCGCACGGATAGGTCTTTCGTGCCTGACCACTGTGCGCCGCAGCAGGAGCAGATCTGGCTGGATGGATAGAAGCGGTCTATCGCGACCACGGTTTTCCCATACCATTCCGCCTTGTACTGCAACTGTCTGCGGAACTCGCCCCACCCGGCATCGGAGATGGACTTCGCCAAACGGTGGTTTCGTACCATATTCTTCGGAGCTAAGTCCTCAATGCAGATGATGTCGTTTTCACGGATAAGCTGTGTGGACAGTTTGTGCGCTGCGTCCTGCCGTTGATTGGCAATATGCTCATGCAGCATTGCGCCCTTGATTCTGGCTTTCTCTCTACGTCTGCTCCCCTTTGATTTTCGGGAGAGTTGCCGCTGGAGACGCGCCAGCTTCTTTTCGGACTTCGCAAGGTACTTGTGGTTCGGGTATGAAACGCCATCGGAGGTGACAGCAAAAGCCTTGATGCCCACGTCGATACCGACTGCCGCGCCGGTGGGCGGCATAGGTTTAATCTCTACATCGGTACAGCAGATAGACACGAAATACTTACCGCTGGCGTTTTGGCTGATAGTGGCGGACAGGATACGACCCCTGACCTCTTTGCTGACGCGGCACTTTACAAGGCCGAGCTTCGGAAGACGGACACGGCTGTCGGAAATCGCAATGTTGCTGTTGGTCTTGTAGCTTTTGCGCATATTCCGCTTGCTCTTAAATCGGGGAAAGCCTGCTTTCCGGCCACTTTTCACAGCGCGGAAGAAATTTTGTAGGCGGAATCCAAGTCTTTCAGAGCGTTTTGCAGGGCGCATTTGTCTGGTTCCCGTAGCCACTCTATCTCTTGCTTTAGGGCCGTGAGGGATTTGTCTTGCTGGAACCGTGTGCTGGACTTTCCGGTTGCTTTGTACTCAGAAATCCGTTGGGCGAGAAAATAGTTATAGACGAATCGGGAACATCCAAAAGTTTTCTGAATTAGTGTTTGCTGTTCAGCGTTCGGATAGATTCTGAATTTGTACGAATACTCCATTCTCTCACCTCATTTCTAACTGTATTGTACTATATAATGGGTATTTCTTCAACAAGACCTGCTAAAGCGCCGCTTACCCCATCAAAACAAGGGGCCTGTGCGGCGAATTTTCGGTAAATGGTTTTTTTGATGTGAAGGTCGTCAAAAAGGGCCGCTGTCTCCGCGTACTGATAGGTGCGCACGTCAGCATCGCCGCAGGCGGTCAGACCGAGCAGCCCCATCCATAGGCTTGCCGTGATGAGGAACATTTTGAGCTTCACAGCATCACCTCCGCTTTTTCGCAAATAACCGGATTCTCCCGCCCCAATTTGGAGCGGGAGCCGGTTTTCATATAAATTCTCAGAAAGATGCCGCCCTTACTGGAACGTCATGTTGTTGAGAATGAGGTCGGGCATCGTTCCCGGGACGCAGTCCATATTCCGAAGCCCGATGGAAAGGGCGCGGCCGTCGTCAAGCTGCGCGATATACTG
>HF985535.1 GCA_000432015.1 Clostridium sp. CAG:1024
AAGAAAAGAAAACGTCCCCCTTTAAAAAAAAGAAAACGTCCTCCTGCGGCCCGAAAACCAAGCCCCCGCCGAGCGTTCGACGGGGGCAAAGACGGGGGGCTTCATCGGGGGACATGGGGGGGAGACTCATTTACGACCGATTCCCGATCCCTCAGGAATGGAAGAAATACTGTCCGTGTACCCACCCGATCTGCTTCTCGGTGTACTGGATCTTGTACCAGTCGCCCGAGCTGCCGAGGATCTGATAGGTGCTGTTCTTCGGCGCCTTGCCGGTCTTGTTGTAGTTCGTGCCGGGGCCGCTGCGGACGTTGACCCAGCTGTTGCAATTATAGATCTTGCCATAGCCCTCGGGTACGCTCGGCGTCACGGAGCCTTCGGACACGGACAGGTACTTGCCGAATACATAAGCCGTCTGGTTGCCGTAGCGGATCTTGTACCAGCGATTGCCCGCGGACGAGGTCGTGTAGCCAAGAATCTCGTACTTCGTGCCCTTGGCCGCCGTGCCGATCTTCGCATGACCCGTGGAGGGGCCTTTGCGGACGTTGACCCAGCTATTGCAGTTCACGATCGTGCCGACGCCTGTCGTCGCAGTGCCGGAGCCGCCTGTCGTGGACACGTATGCGTTGTAGATCCAGCCCTCCTTGCTGCCGTACTGCACCTTGTACCAGTTGCCCGAGATGCCGAGGATCTTGTACTGCTTGCCCTTGGCCGCCGTGCCGATCTTCGCATAGCCCGTGGAGGGGCCGCTGCGGACGTTGACCCACTTGTTGCAGTTCACAATCGTCGCAGTACCGCTTGCGCTCGAGGACTCGCTCGAAACGTTGACCACAAAGGTATCGGCAACCTTCACCCCGTTCAGCGTGTAGGATACGGTGATCGTGCGGATTCCCGCGGTCGTCAGGCTCGTCGGCGTACAGGCAAGCTCCGTCGCCACAAGATCGCGCGTCGTGCCGTTGGAGAAGGTCGCGCGTGCTGTCAGGCCGGTCTTGTTCAGCGTATCGCCAAGCTTATACTCCGTCTTGGCCGGCTCGGTGAGGATCTTGAGCGCGGTCAGCTTCGCATTGTAGACGGTCACGTTCAGGTTCGCGGTCTTGGTCACGCCGTTTGCCGCATAGGAGATCGCAACGGACTTCGTGCCTGCGCTTGTGAAGGCCGAGGTGGGCGCAAAGCTCAGCTTGGACGCGGGAACTACATACGTCGTGCCGTCCTCCAGCTCTGCGGTCACGGAAAGACCGTTCTTATTGAAGTATTCTCCAATGTAGTACTCCGTCTTGTCCGGAAGCGACTGGATGGCGATGCTCTTGAGCTTCGACGCGGTAACGGTCACGTTCAGCGTGGTGGACTTGGTCACGCCGCCGGTCGAGTACGAAACGGTGACGGACTTCGTGCCTGCGCTTGTGAACGCGGTGTAGGCGCAGGTGAGGTTGGCCGCCTGAATCGTGGTGGATGCGCCGCCCTCGAAGTTCGCGGTCACGGTGAGGCCGGTCTTGTCAAAGCTCTCGCCGATTCCGTAGGTGATGCGCGGCAGGTCCTTGACGGAGATGCTCTCAAGCTTGCCATCGACAACGTTCAGCGGCACGCTCGTGCTATGTCCGCCATAGGTGATGGGGAAGTTCACGCTGCCCGTTGCGTTGAACGCGGTCGCGGAATAGCTTGCCTGGCTGCCCGGGATCACCGCGGTCGTGCCGTCGCTATAGCTGACGAGCAGCTCCATGCCGGTCGGATCGAACTTCTCGCCGATGCGATAGGTCGTGCGGTTCGGCTGCTTCTGCACGGAGATGCTCGACACGCCCTTTGCCGTCACGTTCAGCGTGCAGGTCGCGGTCTTGGTGATCGTCTGGCCGCCGCGCACCTGCGTCGCGGTGACGGTGATCTTCGCCGTGCCGATCGCCTTCGGGGTCACAAGGCCCGTGCTGGAGACGGTCGCGATGGAGGTATTGGAGCTGGACCATGCGAGCGTGGGCGTCGGGTCGGAAGCGGTCGCAGGCTCAAGCGTTGCGTTGAGCTGGAGCGTGCCGCCGAGCGGGAGCTTCTCGCTGGTCTTATCGAGCTTGACGCCCGTGAGCAGCTTGCCGTCGGAAACGATGATGGCCTGCTGCGCGCTCTTTGCGACGCTGCCGAAGGTATAGGAGACCGTGATCGCCTTATCGGAGACGGTCAGCGCGGTCTTGGTCGCGTCCTCGTTCTTCGCCGTCAGGAAGCGCAGTCCGGAAGCATCGATCGTTGCGGTCGATTTATCGGAGAAGGTCGCGCGCACCGCAATGCCGGTGGGATCGAACACATCGCCATCAGCGGCGTTGTAGCTCGTCTTGTTCGGCGGGGTGGTGATGGTGATGGAGGACAGCGTGCGCTCCGCCTTGACGGTGATCTCGCGGCTCGCGCTCTTGGTACTGTCGCTTTCGGAAGTCGCGATGATCGTTGCCTTGCCGGCCTTGACGCCGGTGATGAGGCCCTCGCTGCTGACCGTGGCGATGGCGGGATTGCTCGAGGACCACGTAACGCCCTGCGGCGCGTCGCTCGGGCTCACGCCCGCGGTCCACTTCACGCTCTCGCCCGCATAGACGATCGTTGCGCCGCTGTTGATCGCAACGCCGGAAACCGACGCGGGCGTTTTGACGGTCACGGCCGCGGTCGCGGTCTTTTCGCCGTCCTGCGTCTTTACGGTAATGGTAGCCTTGCCCGCTGCAACGGCGGTCACGACGCCGTTTTCATCAACGGTCGCGACGCCGGTATTGTCCGAGCTCCAGACGACCTTGCGGTTCGTGGCGTTCGCCGGCTCCACCGTCGCGGTGAGCGGCAGGCTCTTGCCGGTTTCGATCGTCGCCGTCGCGGGCTGCACGGTCACGCCTGTCACGGCGACGACCGGCGCATACGCAATCTTGTCGCTGAACGCTTTGCCGCTGTCGGCCATGCCGCTCGCCGTGGCGACCACATGGAAATGGTAATCGCCTGCGCCTGCGGCTTTCAGTTCCTCTGCAAAATTATACTTTGTGTCCGTGGTCTGCTGCGACACAATCTTGTTCTTGTCGCCGCAGGTATCGCTGTGCTCGCCCGAATACAGCGCTACATAGTAGCCCTGGGCGTTCTCGACCGCTTTCCACGTCGCGGTCGTGCCGTCGGTATCCCATGCAAGCCCAGCCGGGGTCGCAAGATCTCCCTCTGCAAGTGCGGCCGCGGGGAGAAGCGTGAGCGCCATGACGAGCGCCATGATCGCCGCTAAGGTACGTTTCATAGAAAACCCTCCTTGTATCGTGACGGGCGATGCTACCCCACCCGTCGGTCTTATTGTAACATAATTATGCCCGTTGGGAAGTGGAAAATAGCGGCTGAAACGGGGCAAAACCGTGAACTTCACGGGAACGACCCATATCTTGTTTTTCCGTCTTTTCCCTTCCACAATATAAACGATTTATGTGAAGGAAAAGTGACAAATGAAATCGTAAAAAATTTGTGAACAAGAAGTTTTTCGTGCTTTTTCTTCTCGAAACGCCCCCCTTCCTTTTCTTTCTAGAA
>HF985536.1 GCA_000432015.1 Clostridium sp. CAG:1024
AAAAGAAGCAAAAGAAAATCAAGTTCGGGAGAGTTGCTTCTCTGCCCACCTGCGGGTTTCCCCAACACGCAGCACAAAACGGACGGTTCACATACGAACCGTCCGTTTTTTTGTTCCGGGCAGGACACGCAGGAAAGCATCTATTCACAGATAAATCAACTGCCCCGCAATGTCTTTTGTTTCTTTTCTTCAAGAAAAGAAATCGTTCCCCTTCTTTTCTTTTTAGAAGAAAAGAAGCAAAAGAAAATCAAGTTCGGGAGAGCACTCGTTTCCCCTTCTCACGGCGCGGGGGTGACGGCGGGGGCGGGGCTCATTGTCGGCAGCTCCTGCGCAAGATACGCGTCCACGATCTCCAGCACGGACTCGTCCTTCAGGATGATGGAGATCTCGATGCGCCGGTTGCGCGTGCGTCCCGCTTCGGTCGCGTTCGTGTCCACGGGCCGGGTCGCGCCGTAGCCCGCGGCGCAAAAATAGCGGGCATACGGTTCAAGTGCGCCTTTGTTGTACGCATAGAGATATTCCAGCACCGCATTCGCGCGCTCTGCGGACAGCTCCCGGTTGCGCGTATCCTTGCCGCTGTTGTCCGTGTGTCCCGCGATCACGATCGTGTCCACGTATTTGGCGTTCTCCGCGTCCGACAGGAACTTCCGAAACGCCTCCGCGAGCCTGCCCAGCATCGCATAGCTCGACTTGCGCACGGACGACGAATTGTAATCGAACAGCAGTCCCTCCGAAAGTATGATGCTCCCGTTGTCCCCGATGCTCAGCTTGCTCGCATCGCTCAGGTTCTCCGCAAGACTTGTCTCGATCTGCTTTAGGATCGACAGACGCATGAGCGCAATCGTCTGCATCTGCGCACGCAGGCGCGTCAGCTCCTCGTTCGTCATGGCGATGTATTCGTTCTGCGCGGCAATGCGCGCGTTCTGCTCGTCGATCGCCTGCGCTTGCCCCGCAATGGTCGCATTGTACAGTGCCATTTGCTCCTGCATGGTCAGCAGCGCGCTGTTTGCCTCGTCCAGCTCGGCGTTGACCACACCCAGCGCGTTTTCCGCGTCTCTGACCTGCCCCAGTGTGTCCGAAAGCGCAAGCTCCGTCTCCGCAAGGCGATCCTGCGTGCTGAGCAGATCGTTGCCCGTAATGATGTTCTGCACATAGGACAGCAGCATGAGAAAGAACAGTATGAGCGCAAACGAGCTCATCATGTCCGCATAGGACGGCCAGAAGCCCTGCTCGCCGTCGCGAAGTGCGGCCATTGCGCCGGAGCGTGCGCCCGCCCGGCCGCGCCTCATGCACGGCCTCCTCTATCCGCGCCGGAGAGCTGCTTTGTGCTCTCGCGCAGCGCGCGCGACATGTCGCGCATGCAAAGGTCGAGCCGCTCGATGTTGCCGCGCAGGTCATAGTTGATGGTGGAGAAGTCGCGCACGTTGTCGTTGAAACGGCTCACCGTTTCGTAGAATGCGCCGATCGGTTCCTTGCTCTTTTCGATCATCTCGCCGAGCGAAGCGGTCGTTCCCGTCAGCACGCGCTCCATCTGCGCGGTACAGGCTGCGAGCGCGGTCGTAACGGCCTCGCCGTGCGCATGGAGCTCATCCCGCAGTTGGGTGAGCCGCGCGGCATCGTCGCCCGCAAAATCGGTGGAGAGCTTCGGCGCAACATAATTGTCCAGCCAGAGCTCCGCCATGGTGGCGGCCTTTGTGCGCAGCGCCTCGGGCTGAAAGACTGTGCGGAGTATGGTAAACAGGATCGAGCAGGCGACGCCGACGAGCGAGGTATAGAACGCGACGCCCATGCCGGAGAGGGAGGAGAGCAGGCCGCCGCCCACGCTGTTCAGGATGGAGAGCCACTCCTCGCTGCCGCTCGTCTTGAGAAGCTCCGTGAGCGAGCTGACGGACAGCGACAGGCCGAGGAACGTGCCGAACAGGCCGAGCGTGACGAACAGCGAAACGGCGTTGTTCATGAACCGCTCCCAGAACAGGCAGCGCCGGTAGCGTTCCGCGAACACGTTGTCGATGATGGCGGGCGTATTGACGTTCTGTCCGTACTGGCGATAGGCTGCGGCGTAATCCTGGCGGAGCGCCGCCATGACGCCGGTATCGTCCGTGACGCGTCTGCCAGCGAGGTCACGCTGGAGTTTTCCGTAGCGCCCTGCGACCGAAAACAGCGCGATGAGCGCGACTGCAAACAGGGCAAGGATCGCAAGGATCACGACGACGCCCGACATGGGCATATTGGCGATGAACTGCATGGTTCGCTGTACCTCCTGTCAACGGCTGACGGTCCGTTCGGCTTGCGGCGGCCGACGCTGTCTTCTTATGTAGGATTATAGCAGAACATGCGCACGCAGGCTACGGGCGCGCGTTCACTTTTTTTTGTTTTCTTCTTGCTTCTCTTTCCGGAAAAGGGAAGCAAAAGAACGCCCTCCGCGGAA
>HF985537.1 GCA_000432015.1 Clostridium sp. CAG:1024
GGGTTCGAGTCCCGTTACCTGCTCCAGCGCACCTTTGATATGCACCCTTAGCTCAGTTGGTAGAGCACCTGACTCTTAATCAGGGTGTCCAGGGTTCGAGCCCCTGAGGGTGTACCACTTAGAAAGAACAAGCACGAAATGCTTGTTCTTTTTTTGCAGAGAATACAGCGCTGAATTGGCAACGCCAAGGAGTCGCGTCAAAGGCGGAGACTTGCCTGACAAGATAGCCCGCGACCCCTGCGCGCTTTGGATCGGCAAACGGCGTATGAAGTCCCCAATGTATATAGACCGCTCCCCGTCGTATACCCAGTTCCCGCGCACACGGTAAGCCGCGATATAATCCGCCTCATCGATGTAATCCGCCGGGCTTGTGCGGATCGTGGCCGTGATGGACTGCCCGCCGGAGTAGCTTTTGCATTTGACGGTCACGCCCTTAATCCCTGCCGCCTTGATGTCTGCTCGAATGGCCGCCGAAAGGTCAGCGCCGTATAGGCTCTTGTTGCTCTTGCTGCCGTACACCGCGCCGCCGCCCATGTATCCATCAGAAACGACGGTCGCGGGCTGTTCTTCCGGGGCATTCTCCAGAATGACGCTGACAATTGCGCCCTCACTCGCATAGCCGTACCAACATTTATCCCTGCCCCGCGATACCATGTGGAACCAGAGGCTCCCGTAGAGCCTTGTGGAATCACAAAATCCAATATGGCACTCTCCGCTGTTCCGACGTTTGTAACGCTTGCATCAGTCCCCGGAGCGCCAGTCTCAACAGTTCCAATCGCGATTTCCCCTGCCGCGCCTTGCGCGCCTTGAATCTGCCCGTTATCGACCCACACGCTGTTTTTTGCGTCCCAAATGTACACGGAGTACGGTGCGGACGTTCCGATGCTGTACGCATCTCCTGCGGCTGGATTCGGAACCGCCTGTTGTAACGCTTGCAGGGTGTCATAGTGGCCGAGAATTTTAAGCCCGTCCCCCGTGTCACCCTTTTCTCCGCGACTTGCGCACAGCATCCAATACTGCTCCCAATTCGCAGATACGCCCGGTTCAATGCCATATGCGGTTTGCAAGGAAATGTAGAGCGAGCCGTCATTCTCCACAAATGTAAGAGCTGCATAGGTTTGTCCCGCGCTATATGCCCCGCCCATTGTCGGCGATACTTTCCCGTTGAGACTCCCCACGGCTAAAGCCGGGGGGAGTGTCAAATGCCCGTTCGGGTTCTATTCCCTCGGCGGCACAAAGTTCCAGATAGTCATCCACTGCACCGTGGAAGTCTGAAACCAGCTCGCGTGCGCTCTGCCCCTCGTAAGAGATCAGCGCTCGTATTCCTATAACCTTGCCAAAGAAAATACTATTTTCTTCGGAAAATTCGACAGTTCCGACGTATCCTTTGTATTCCATCGTATTGCTCACATTAGCCCCTCCTGCTCCAAGCTATCTATTAGCTGCTTCACCTGATACTCAATCAGCTCTTTTCTGGGGTGCGGCTTGTGCATGATGATCGGCGGATGTTTATCGGACACAAACATGATCCGTGATCCGCTTGTTTTGCCCTTGTTCGATCTTCGTTGACACTCCCCACGGCTAAAGCCGGGGGATTCTCGGTTCGCTGACCGTTGCCTGCACCGTGTGAGGTCTTACATGGTCTCCCCGAGCGTATCGGTTCGGGCGTGTCCCGCCCTACCAAGTGTTTTTGGCTACGCCATTAGCCGCAGCCCTTCGTTTAGAATGTTTCTTGCGGCGTTCACGTCCCTGTCGTGGATAGCGCCGCACACGGGGCAAGTCCATTGCCGCACAGACAGATCCTTTGTCCCAGACCATTGAGCACCGCAGTTTGAGCAAAGCTGGCTGGACGGAAAGAAGCGGCCTACTGTGACAACCTTTTTCCCATGCCATTCTGCCTTGTACTTCAACTGCCGCTGGAACTCGCCCCAGCTTGCGTCGGAGATTGCTTTCGCCAGCATATGGTTTTTGACCATGTTGGACGGAGCCAAATCCTCAATTGCTATCAGGTCGTAGTTCCGTACAAGGTCGGTGGACAGCTTATGAAGCATATCCTGCCGCTGATTGGCAACGTGTTCATGGAGGCGGGCTACTTGGATTCTCGCCTTCTCCCTGCGCTTGCTCCCCTTTGATTTTCGGGAGAGTTGCCGCTGGAGCTTGGCAAGTTTCTTCTGGCTCTTGGTCAGGTATTTATGGTTCGGATACTCCACGCCATCGGAGGTGATCGCAAATGCTTTCAGGCCCATGTCGATACCGGCCACCGCCCCGGTAGAGGTCAGCGGTTCCAACTCCACATCGGTACAGCAGATGGCAACAAAATATTTCCCGCTGGGATTCTGGCTGATGGTGGCGGACAGGATACGACCCTTGACCTCTTTTGAGATACGGCACTTTACAAGGCCGAGCTTCGGAAGCTGCACCGCTTTGTCCAGCACCTTGATATTCGTCCCCACGCACTTGCTCTTATAGCTTTTCTTGCTATGATGCTTGCTCTTGAATTTGGGATACCCGGGTTTCTCGCCCTTTTTGACCCGCCGAAAGAAGTTCTGATAGGCTGTATCCAAATCCCGTAGAGAGGATTGTAGAGCGGTGGCATCCACCTCTCTCAGCCATAGCAGAGTTTTCTTGAGCTGCGTCATGTCCCCGGAGCAAGCATTATAGTTCATTGTCTTTCCGTCTTGCTCATAGAGGTCTTTCCGCAACGCGAGATAGTGATTCCAGACGAACCGACAGCAGCCAAATGTCCTTTGTATCTGCTCCGCTTGCGCCGCGGTGGGGTAGACGCGGAATTTATAGCTGTATTCCATCTCGACACCTCAAACATTCTTCTGGTTCTCTATGTACTTCTTGATGACCGACAAAGGCGCTCCGCCAACGGTAGAAACAAAATATGAATTTGTCCACAAAGACGGGAGCCTTGAGCGGAGCCATCCATACTCTTGCCTCAAAACACGGGACGTTCGCCCTTTTATTAGTTTTACCGCTTTGTGTATGCCGAATTGCGGGTCTACCTCCATGAGCAAATGGATGTGGTCGGGCATGATTTCCATCTCTATGATGTCGATGTGGTATTCGCCGCAGATTTCCTCTATGAGTTTCTTTAAGCGTATATCGACACCGTTGACCAAGACCTTGCGGCGGTATTTTGGACACCAGACTACATGATACTTGCAGGAGTACACCACATTGTGATTACTTTTATATTCCACGGATTTATTATACCACTCAACGGCATCTAACACAATCCCCGGAAGTCTTTTTACGAGGGAACAAGGTGTGGCTTATATCCCCATGCCTAAAGGAAGGGGTATTACGCCACACGCGATAAACGGTCGTTCATCATGGTTAAGGCCGTTTAACTTCCGCGCGCGAACAGTCTGCGCGACACGTCCGTGAATGCTTTCGCGCTCTGTTCCGCGATAGTTTTAGTGTATTCATTGTGCCTATTAATGAACACACAAACGGCAAGGCTCTATCGCCTTGCTGCCCGACATGCGGGGAACCGGCACGGGAATGCAGATACAAACTGTGCGCCGGACATAGCCGGCGCACAGTGTTTTCATATGTGTTTGTTCGGCTTATTATTCCACGCCGACGGCTTCCATGATACTGCTGAGCGTCTCCGGTGAAAGCGTGGTCCACGGATATGCGGCGCTGGGATATCCCGCTTCGCTCATCAGATCCGCGCCCTTATCGGTGCGGAGGGACGAACAGGCCGCGTTTACAAGCGCGAGCTTTTCTGCAAAGGCGATCTGCGCATCGTTGCCAAGGTTGACCATCCAGGCAAGCGTTGCAGCCCGTACGTCGTCCGCGCTGAGTTTTGTGGCGGCGCACCAATCGAGCAGTTGACCGGCGGCATAGGTGGCCTTGAGGGAACTTCCGGCCGTTCCGACCTCGACGCGCGCGTTGATGTTATCCAACAGTGCCGCGAGCCCTTCCGCACTGTCTGCAAATAGGCTGAGGGAGATTTCGTTGACCGCCGTTTCGCCGATGGCGGCAATGGCGGACTCCGTCAGCTCTGTGTAAGGTACAAGGATCGCAGCGCCCGAGGGATGCGACATGAGCCAGCTTTCGTAGTCGCTTTTGCTGAGTGTGTTCGTGCTGCCGTTTTCCGTGACAAGATATACGATACCCGCGCCTTCGCGGTCGATATCATTCGGGTACGGGTTGCCGTCAAAGTCCGTATCGGAAACCGCGCGGCTCCATGCGTCCACGGTCGCTTCCAGGGTATAGCTCTGCGCAGCCGCATCAAAGACATAGCGGTGGTACGGCCAGAAATCGCCGCCGCTCAGTCCCTGGTTGTGCGAGAACAACGCGGTCACGGAGCCGTTTGCACCGTAGGAGAGAGGGGGGTATTCCGACAACTCGGAAACAAGCGCTCCGCTTGCCGTGTCATAGCGATACACGATTTCAAGCTGTCCCGCCACCGGCGCCGTGACAAATTGAAGAATCAGTTCATCCGCACCGTCTCCGTCCACATCGCAGATCGCAAAGCGGTTGCCCGTTATTTCGCCGAAGTCGGCGGAATAGCCGGAGTCCGTACCGTCCGGGAAACGTCCGGTCGAATAAAAGCTGGAGAGCGCCTCTCGATACGCGGCAAGCCGCTGCGCATCGTCGTCCGGCGTATCGGTCGATTCGCCCTGCACGGGAGCTGCAGTATCGGGCAGATAGACCATCGTGGGGTCCTGCGTATCCTCTGCGGGCGTTGCTGCCGTACCGGCGGAGGGGAGCGTCCCAAACTGACAGGCGGTAAGGCTCAGAACGAGCAAAAGCACTGCTGCAAGCAGGGAAACAGTTTTTGTAAGTTTCATCGGACTAGATTCCTTTCTGTTGATCGTTTTTCATGTGGTGGAACGGTATGCGGTCCTTCATGGAACGGTGCGTTCCAGCCGGTACTCCGTGACGGATCCGAAGGGTACGAAACCGATTTTCTGATACGCACGGTTGGAAGCGGGATTGTGTGCGTCCGCATAGAGCATGGGCAGCGTCTGCGCTTGGAGCAGCGGAGCGCACATGGCGGAAACGAGCATTCCGGCATAGCCGCTGCCGCGATGGCTGCGGTCTGTGACGACCGTATTGATGCGCGCCATGCCACCGCCCTGATGCGCGAGCATCGCCATGGAGACGATCTCGCCGCTTTCGACAGCCCAGAGAAAGAGCTTTGACGAACCGACCATGGCTTCGGCAAAGCTGCGGGCGGCCTGCGCGGGGATCGCGCTGTGTTCGCCGTCCTCCGCAAGCTGCGAGAGGAGCGCAGCGATCGTGTCCTGATGTTCGTCGGCAGGGGACAGCAGCCGTCCGCGCGAAATGGCCGGATGCAGCGTCGGACAGGCGTATGCGTTCATCGGCATGACGACTTCTGCACACAGCCCATGGCGGTCGCGCAGCAGCTCAAGCGCGGGCTGTACGGCGTCCGGTTCAGCGTTGAAGTGTAATCCGGGGTTCGCCAGGGCACGTTCATACAGAAGCTTCGCAGCTTCATCGAACGCGTCTGCGGGAGCATTTTTCCGCAGCCAGAGCCAGAGCGGCGCATGGTCGTTCGATTGCCCGAACAGGATGGATGCACCGTCCGTTCCAAGCAGCGGAGCGTCCCCGCCTTCGATCAGTTCAAACAGGTTCATGCGGACGCGATCCCGTTCGGAAAACAGACGGGATCGGATTTCATCAAATGTTCGCCGATCGACCTGCCGCAGCATTACGAAACGCCTCCCTGCAACCGAATTTGTACGTTTTAAACACCGCACACTTATAGAATACGTTTCGCGACGGAGATCCCTTGCAAACGACGCAAAAGTTTTTTCCAAACCGCCGCAATGGTTTCGTTAATCACATAGTATAGCACGGCCAACCGAAAATGCTTGTAAACAATTTGGAATGTTTTTCGGAACCAACGGAGGGTATGGGATCGCAAATGCGCCGCGTCGATACTTTGTTATGATAAGACCCCCTATGAAAAAACGGCGATCTCTGCTATAATATTGCAACACAAGATGGGTGCGTGTGCAACCCCACATTTGTAACGAACGAAGGAGAACGAGACAAGTATGCGGATCGTCATCGTAGGACTGGGCAAAGTGGGAAAATCTCTTGCGGAACAGCTTGCCGCCGAACATCATGATGTGATCGTGATCGACAAAAACGCGGAGCTCGTTTCGCGGATCGTCGATGTGTACGACGTGATGGGCGTTTGCGGCAACGGCGCAAGCTACGACATGCAGGCGGAGGCGGATGTTGATGAAGCGGATCTGCTGATCGCTACGACATCGAGCGACGAGGTGAATATCGTTGCCTGCCTGGTCGCCAAAAAGCTCGGCGTACAGCATACGATCGCCCGCATTCGCAATCCGGAGTATGAAAAACAGCTGCGTTTCATGCGCTCAGAGCTGGGACTGTCGCTCGTGATCAACCCGGAGAAAGCGGTCGCCCGCGAGATCTCGCGTGTTTTGCGTTTTCCGAATGCGCTGAAGGTCGAATCCTTTTCCAAACGCCGCATAGAACTTGTCAAGTACAAGATCGGCGAGAAAAACCCGCTCACGGGGATGCAGCTTTCCTCGCTGTACGGAAGCATGCGCGTCAAAGTGCTGGTCTGCGCCGTGGCAAGAGGCCGGCAGACGATCATTCCGACCGGCGATTTCGTGTTTGAAGAAGGGGATAGGGTGTTCCTTACGGCCTCTCCCAAGGAACTGGAAAACTTTTTCCGGCATCTTGGCCTGTTCAAGGCCAAAGCATCGAGCGTGATGATCGTCGGCGCAAGCAAAATGAGCTATTATCTGGCCGCGGAGCTCACAGAAATGGGAATGCGCCTGAAGATCATCGATATCAACGAGGAACGGTGTCAGGAGATGAGCGAACGGCTTCCCAAGGCGCTCATGATCGTCGGCGACGGTACGGACAGCGATCTGCTGAACGAAGAAGGAATCGATGAGATGGACGCCTTTGTCGCGCTCACCGGTCTGGACGAGACGAACATCATGCTTTCCATGTACGCGAACAGGCAAAACGTCGGCAAGGTCGTTGCAAAGATCAACCGGCAGTCCTTTGCGGACTTTGTCGCCTCCGAGGGGATGGTCGATACGGTGGTATCCGCGGGGACGGTCACAGCGGAGATGATCCTTCAGTATATTCGCGCCATGCAGAACGTGCAGGGCTCGAAGATCAAAACGCTGCACCGCATCGTAGAAGGACGCGTGGAAGCGCTCGAATTCGGCGTGCCGGAGAACCTTGCCTTTCTCGGGAAGCCGTTTCGCGAACTGCGCCTGCGGGACAATCTTTTGATCGCGGGGATCGTCCGCCAGAACGGGAAGATCGTCATTCCGGGCGGCAGCGACGCGCTTCAGGCGGGCGACGACGTCATCGTGGTGACGACGGATACATCGCTGCGGGATCTCAATGATATTATGAAATAAGGGCGGCGCGAGACATGAACTATCGAATGATCGGCTTTGTGCTCGGACGTATCCTGCTGGTAGAGGCGGGGCTCATGGCGGCGCCGCTTATCGTAACGCTGCTTTACGGAGAAAGCGCGGTCGCAGCCTTCTTGATCCCGATCGGGCTGCTGCTCGTTTTGGGGCTGGCGCTCGGCCTGCGTGTGCCGAAGGACACCACGATCTACGCCAGAGAGGGACTTGCCGTCGTGGCGCTCTCATGGGTGACCATGTCTCTGTTCGGCGCGCTGCCGTTTTGTCTGTCACAGGCCATCCCGAGCTACATTGACAGCTTTTTTGAAACAGTGTCCGGCTTTACGACGACGGGCGCAAGCATCCTCAGCGAAGTGGAGTCCATGGAGCACGGATTGCTGTTCTGGCGCAGCTTTACGCATTGGGTCGGCGGTATGGGCGTGCTTGTATTCGTGATGGCTGTGCTTCCCATGGCGGACGGCCGCGGGATGCACCTGATGCGTGCGGAGGTGCCGGGACCGTCGGTCGGCAAGCTGTCAAGCAAGCTGAGCGACACGGCAAAAACACTGTACGCCATGTATCTTGTTCTGACTGCGCTCGAAGTGGTATTCCTGATCGCCGGCGGTATGCCGTTGTTTGATGCGCTCGTGAATGCGTTCGGAACTGCCGGAACGGGCGGATTCAGCCATTTGAACCGCAGCATCGGGCAGTACGGCAATCCCTATTACGAGATCGTGATCGGCATTTTCCTGCTTCTGTTCGGCATCAACTTCAATCTGTATTATTTTCTCCTGATGCGCAGATTCCGCGAAGTGTTCCGCTCCGAGGAACTGCTGACCTATCTGTCGATCGTCGCGCTCGCAACGGTTGGGATCGCGTTCAATATTCGATCGATCTGTGCGTCGCTGCCGGAAGCGTTTCGTCAATCCTTTTTCCAAGTCGCTACGATCATCACGACTGCAGGCTTTTCCTCTGCAGACTTTGACCTGTGGCCATCCTTTTCAAAAACGGTTTTGGTCATGTTGATGTTCTTTGGCGCATGCGCGGGATCTACGGCGGGCGGCATCAAGATCGCGCGCATCGTGATCCTGTTCAAGTCCGCTGCGCGAGACGTCCAGCGCATGATCCACCCGCATGCGGTAGCAACGGTTCGATTTGAGGGAAAAACGCTTGACGACAAGACCATACGCGACACCCACCTCTATCTCTCGGCCTATCTTATGCTGTTCGTGCTGTCCGTGCTTCTGATATCGCTCGAAGGGAATGACCTTGTAACGAGTTTTACCTCTGTGGCAGCCTGTTTGAATAACATCGGACCGGGACTCGGGAAGGTCGGACCGATGGGCAATTTCGGCTTCTATTCCGTTCCAGCAAAGCTGCTGCTCAGTTTTGACATGCTTGCGGGAAGACTGGACATTTTCCCGATGCTCGTACTGTGTGCGCCGGCCGTCTGGCTGAAGAAACTGCGCAGAGAGGCTCGGTAAGATACAGCCACGGCGATAGAACGAAAGCCGGCATTGGCTGATCGCAAAAGACCGCACATACCGTAGAACACAAAGACAGCCACGGCAGGGTGACCCGCTGTGGCTGTTGGTCGGTTTACACAGAGCTTTTTATTTCAGCAGATTTCCGAGGATGCCGCCGATTAGTTCCGCAGCGGCGTCTTTTTTGTCCTCTTTCTCGTCCTTACCGTCATCGCCGCCGAGCAGTGCGCCGACAAGCCCCGTGCCGTTGCCGGAGGAAGAGCCGGAACCACCGCCCAAGATCGCGCCGAGCAGAGAACCGGTCAGCTCCGTGCCGGAGGAGGCGCTTTCTGAGGAGGAATCGCCGAGCAGGGTGTTCAGCAGCACGCCGCCGAGACCGGAACCGCTGTCTGCGCTGCTGCCGGAACCGCCGAGCAGGAGACTCAGCAGTGACGTGATGCCGGAAGCGTTTTCATTGTCGTTCGTCTTGCCGAGAAGCGACAGCAGAAGCGGCGACGCAAGCGCAAGGATCGTGCCGGTCTTGCTCTTGGAAACGCCGGTTTTCTTTGCGACAGCTTTCTGGATCTCGTCGTTTTCGCCGCCGAGAACGTGCGCAAGGATCTTCTTGCCGTCCTCTGCGTCCGCCTTTTGAAAGAAAGCGGCAATGTCGCTCGTATCGTCCGCGGCATGGTCGCTGATCGCCTTGGTCAGCGAAGCCTCGCCGGATTTTGTTCCTGCATTGTTCTGCATACCCTGCAGCAGCACCGGGACTGCGGCGGTCAGAACGCTTTTGACCTCGCTCTTGCTTGCGCCGCTGGCCTTTCCGAGTTCGCTCAGGGTATCCGCGCTGATAATCTGCGACAACAGCTCTGCCGTATTGCTCATATTCCAAATTCCTCCCTGAATAACAAGATGATCTGCATTCAATATATAATCATACGCGTCTGAAAAAGTCAAGGAATTCGCCCGCATGGCCATATGTTTCGGAAACGCAGCGGGAAGCATTCCGAGGTACTACCAAAGAAGCCGGTTTTGTGCTATGATAATATGTATTTTTTAAGTGAAAGGACGCAAAGCACCGTTGAAATCCCCGAACTGGAAGCGCATGGCGCAGTATCTTCACGGCTATCGCCGCGAGGCCGTGATCGCGCCATTGTTTAAAATGCTGGAAGCGTTGTTCGATCTGTTCGTACCGATCGTCATGGCGGATATCATCAATCATGGCGTTGCGAACGGCGATTCCCGCTATATTCTTTCTCGCTGCGGACTGCTTGTCCTCCTGGGGGCGATCGGATTCGGCTTTTCGATCGTTGCGCAGTATTTTGCGGCAAAGGCGGCGGTGGGCTATGCTGCGGGGCTGCGGCACGCGCTGTTTTCCCATATCGGATCGCTTTCCTATTCTTCGCTCGATACCCTCGGCGTCAGCACGCTGATCACACGCATGACGAGCGATGTCAACCAGGTGCAGAGCGGACTGAACCTGTTTCTGCGGCTGTTTCTGCGCAGTCCGTTCATCGTGTTCGGCAGCCTTGTCATGGCCTGCACGATCGACGGCCGCGCCGCGCTGATCTTTGCGCTTGTGATCCCGCTGCTTGCGGTCGTAGTATTCGGGGTCATCCTCTCGACAATGCCGCGGTACCAGAAGGTGCAGTCGCGCCTTGACCGCGTGCTTTCGCTCACGAGAGAAAATCTTGCGGGCGTTCGCGTCGTACGCGCGTTCCACAAAGAGGCGGAGGAAACGACGCGCTTTGAGGAGGCGAACGGCGCGCTCACAAAGCTTCAGCTCCGAGTCGGACGGCTGTCTGCGCTCATGAACCCGCTCACCTATGTGATCATCAATCTTGCAGTGGTCGCCGTTCTCCGCACGGGCGCCGTGCGCATCGAAGCCGGAAGCCTTCTGCCGGGCGACGTGATCGCGCTCATCAACTACCTGAGCCAGATGCTCGTCGAACTTGTCAAGCTCGCAAACCTCATCATTCAGGTGACGAGGGCGCTTGCGTCGGCAAAGCGCGTGAATGCGGTCCTTGAAACGCCCGCGGGCATGGAGTTCCCCGCAAGCGCGTCGGCGACGCCGAATACAGACGGATTTGCCGTGCGGTTCTCGCACGTCGGATTGCAATACGCGGGCGCGGGCGCGGAGAGCCTTTCCGACATCACCTTTGCGGTTCGTGCGGGCGAGACCGTCGGTGTGATCGGCGGTACCGGCAGCCGAAAAACGAGCCACCGGCAGCGGAAAAACGAGCCTTGTCAACCTCATCCCGCGATTCTACGACGCAACGAGCGGCACGGTCGAGGTGTTCGGCGTACCTGTCAAAGACCATCCCGCAGGCGATTTGCGTGCGCGCATCGGAATCGTACCGCAGCGCGCGCAGCTTTTTTCCGGCACGATCCGGTCCAATCTGCTCTACGGCAATCCGGACGCGGACGATGCGGCGCTGTGGGAAGCGCTGCAGGTGGCGCAGGCGGCAGAGTTTGTGAAAGCAAAACCTATGCAGCTCGACGAGCCGGTCGAACAGGGCGGACGCAATTTGTCGGGCGGACAACGACAGCGCTTGACCATTGCACGCGCGCTTGTGCGCAAACCGGAGATCCTGATCCTCGACGACAGCGCGAGCGCGCTCGACTACGCAACGGATGCCGCGCTTCGGCAGGCAATACGGCGGCTTCCCGGCGGCGTCACGGTATTTCTTGTGAGCCAGCGCGCAGCGAGCCTTCAAAACGCCGATCAGATCCTTGTGCTGGATGACGGCGAGCTTGTCGGCGCAGGTACGCATGATACGCTTTTGCAAAGCTGCGCCGTCTATCGCGAGATCTACGAAAGTCAGTTCCGGAAAGGGG
>HF985538.1 GCA_000432015.1 Clostridium sp. CAG:1024
AAAGAAATCGTCCCCCTTAGAAAGAAATCGTCCTCTCCTACAGCCCGAGCGCCTCGTGAACGTCGCGCATGCCGGCGATCGTCTCCGCAATGACTTCGTCGAGCGTCATGCCGAGCATGTCGCAGCCCGCGAGGATCACGTCGCGGCTCACGCCCGCGGCAAAGCCTTTGTCCTTGAATTTCTTCTTGACGCTCTTGACCTCCATGTCCATCACGCTGCGCGACGGCCGCATGTACGCGGTCGCGGTGATAAGTCCCGTCAGCTCATCGATGGTGTATAGGACCTTCTCCATGTACAGCGCCGGCCTGACGTCCGTGCAAAGCCCGTAGCCGTGCGCGGCGACCGCATGGATAAACGCCTCGTCATAGCCCGCCTCGGCCAAAAGCCGCGGCGCGACCTTCAGGTGCTCCTCCGGCCACTTTTTGTAGTCCACATCATGCAGCAGGCCAACCTGCCCCCAATACTCGACGTCCTCGCCCTTCAAGGCGGCAAAATGACGCATGACGCCCTCCACCGCATAGCCGTGGCGGAGCAGCGCCTCGCTTTCATTGTACTGTTTCAAAACCGCAAGCGCTTCTTCGCGTGTCTTCATTGTGCGATCCTCCCTGCTCTTGATAATCATGTATCATACCGCAAAGCGCAAACTTTTTGCAACATTTTCTCAAAATTGGCCTTGACAGCTTTTTTTTACTATGCTATCATACGAAATTGACTTATAATGGATATACTGTGGAATTATGCCCAAAATCCCGCATTTCATGCAGGGCGAATTGCATGAAACGTATGGCGTATGGGAATGCTCCACGGTGGATTGAAAAACTTTTTGCCCTGTGGGTGCAGGGCGGGCAAAACAGCAAAATTGACGCGGTGCGACAGCCGCGTCGGCAAGGGGTGAACGCGATGATGCATGACGTCAAGATGGGTCAGGGGATGCGGAAGAGCTTCTCGAGGATTCAGGAAGTTCTCGACATGCCCGATCTCATTGAGGTGCAAAAGAACTCGTACTACCGTTTTTTAAAGGAAGACCTTCGCGACGTATTCGACGACATTTCTCCCATTACGGACTATTCCGGAAAGCTCGTGCTGGAGTTCGTCGATTACAAAATCGACCTTGACAATCCGAAATACTCCATGGAGGAGAGCAAGGAACGCGACGTGAACTATGCGGCGCCCCTGCGCGCGAGCGTGCGCCTGATCAATAAGGAAACGGGCGAGGTCAAGCAGCAGGAGGTCTTTATGGGCGATTTCCCGCTCATGACGCCGTCCGGGACGTTCATCATCAA
>HF985539.1 GCA_000432015.1 Clostridium sp. CAG:1024
TTCTTTCTAGAAAGAAAAGAAGACGTTCAGGCTTTTGTCACGCGCTCAATGGACGCGCCGATCCCCCGGAACTTGCTGTCCAAGTACTCGTAGCCGCGGTCAATATACTCAATGTTGTGTACGTTTGTCGTGCCGTTTGCCATGAGCCCCGCAATGATGAGCGAGGCGCCCGCACGAAGATCGGACGCATAAATATCTGCGCCGTGCAGTTCCTTCACGCCCTTGACCCGTGCAAGCCGGTTGTCCTTGACGCTGATGGATGCGCCCATGCGCCGAAGCTCGCGTACATGATTGAATCGATTCTCAAATATCGTCTCGTTGATCGTGGATTGGCCGGACGCCGTCGTAAGATACGCCATCATCGGCTGCTGCAAATCGGTCGGGAAGCCCGGATAGGCGAGCGTTTTGATGCTGACAGGCCGCGGTCTGCCGTTCATCACAACGCGCAAATAGAAATCACGGCCGTCGTCGCCCTCGATGACGCGCGCGCCCGTTTCCATGAGCTTTGCGGAAACGGCTTCCATATGCGTTGGGATTACGTTTTTGATGACCACGTCGCCCCGCGTTGCGGCGGCGGCGATCATGAACGTTCCCGTTTCGATCTGATCCGGAATCACGGCGTAGACACAGCCGTGCAGATTCTTTTTGCCGTTGATGCGGATCACGTCCGTGCCCGCGCCCTTGACGGATGCGCCCATCATGTTGAGAAAGTTCGCCACGTCCACAACGTGCGGTTCCTTGGCGACGTTGGTGAGCGTGGTCACGCCCTCTGCGCGAGCGGCCGCAAGCATGACGTTGATCGTCGCGCCGACGCTGACCATGTCGAAAAAGATCTCCGTGCCGACGAGCTTTTTGGCCCGCGCATGGAGGATGCTGCCGTCAATATGGATGTCTGCGCCGAGCGCCGCCATGCCCTTGATATGCTGGTCAATGGGGCGCGCGCCGATGACGCAGCCGCCGGGCAGCGCAAGATCGCATTCGCCGTAGCGCCCGAGCAGTGCGCCGAGCAGATAGTACGATGCGCGCATCTGCTGTACGGCCGGGGAAACGGCGCGTGTGCAGGTGATGCCTGTGGGGTCGATGCGCATGCAGTCGCCGTCCGTGAAGTCCACGGTTGCGCCAAGCTCCTGCAAAATGTGCTGAAGCGCGCTCACATCCTGAATATGCGGAAGGTTTTCGAGTACACAGCATTCACCCGCGAGCACTGCCGCGGGTATGATGGCAACGGACGCGTTTTTCGCGCCGCTGATAGTGACGGTCCCCTCGAGTCGGGCGCCGCCGTTGATGCTGTACCATTGTTTCTGCATACCTGATATTTTAACGAAAACGCGGCCCCGCGTCAAGTGCGGCGACCCTTGCGACCGGGGCGAAACGCACGCGGAACAGAATGTTTTTTATGCAAACTTACCATTTTTTGCAGCGTACTCTGCGCAGCCGCTCAATCCACGGCTTCCGAGAGCACCACGTCGATGGAGCGGCGAATGGTCAGATCCGCGCCCGTTTCGCGTCCGGTATCGGACAGGTTGATAACGACCACATGCCTGCCGCGGAAATAGTCGATGAGCGCGGCTGCAGGATACACCATGAGCGACGTTCCGCCGATGATGAGCAGGTCGGCACGGGAGATATGCGCGATTGCCGCGGAGAGCACGGCCTGGTCAAGTCCTTCGCCATAGAGCACGACGTCGGGCTTGATGACGCCGCCACAGCCGCAGCGCGGGACGCCGTCCGGAGACGCGTCGAGCTTTTTCAGGAGCGCATCGAGCGAGTAGAATGCGCCGCAGTGCAGACAGCGGTTGCGGTATACGCTGCCGTGAAGTTCGAGCACGTTTCTGCT
>HF985540.1 GCA_000432015.1 Clostridium sp. CAG:1024
GCCGCGGCCGCCATTGGCGCAAGCGGGTCTGTTCCTACGATTTCAAACAGCTCGCTGAGATCCGTGCGCCAGAGCGGGCGGCCGTCTGACAGCGGACTGTCCTTTGAGAGCAGCAGAACGTAGCGGAATTCCGCGATCGTCTCACTCTTTAGGTCTTTGTCCTCAAATACGCGCTGGAAATGCTCGCCATAGGGCAGCGCGTAGCGCACGATGCCAAAGTTGTCTTCCCCGAGCGAAACGCGGCTGATGACCTGCGACGCGATCGTTTCGGAGAAACGCAGTTCGCCGGGGACTGCGCCGGTCTCGGCAGCAAAGCGGACGAAAGCGGCGGAAAGATAGGCGGCGGGAGGGGCGGAAACGGAAAATTTCTGGTGCGCCGCACGACCGTTTTTGTAGAGATTTTCGACGGCGTTGATCTGTGCGAGCAGACGCTTTGCATGGCCGACAAAAACCTCGCCCTCCGCAGTCAGGGACATGCCGTGGGAGGAGCGCTGGAAGATCACGATCCCAAGATCGGCCTCCAGTTCTTTGATGGAGCGGCTGAGATTGGGCTGCGCGACGAGCAGAGCCTCAGAGGCTTTGCTGATCGAGCCGGTTTTTGCTACTTCTACGGCATAGGTCATATGAAGAATGTTCACTTGCGCACCTCATTGCTGCAAGACCGCACGATAGCGGCGCTCGGTGTTTGTTTTAACAGATACGCGGCGCCGTCGTTTCCGGCAGAGCGCGAACGCAGCGGAAACACCCCGACGCCGCAGACGTACGGTTCATATTATCTGAAATCCACATAAATCTCGTTTGTGTTCGCAAGCGGCGGGATCGTCCAGTTCAGTTTGCCGGAATAGCCAAAGGTCGACGCGCAGCGTTCCGCGGCGGAGCGGAGCTTTGTGCAGGCGCTCGCGAGCTTATCCGTATCGCCGCCGCGAAGGTCGCGGCAGGTATCCAATGCCTCCAAGTATTTCTGATAGATGTTCCGCTGCGTCGGAGAGTACTTTCTCGTTTCCTCCGTCAGGACGGACGACCGGTGCGTTGAAAGCGCAGCGGCTGTGTCGGCAAGATCGAACCGCATCCCCGCGGCGCCTCCGGGAACGCCTTCTCCCCCCGCATCGGGCGGGGGCGTGACGGGCGACGGCGTCGCAGACGCTGTCGGAACGGGCGTTTCCAGCGCAGGAGAGACGGACGCTTCCGGCGTTGTCTCCGGCGAGGGCGTTGGGGAAGCGGTGAACTCCGGCAGAAGATCATCCGCCGCAATCAACGCCGCAACATACTTGGTCAGCGGTCCGCAGGTGTTGATGTACTGATTTGCGATTTTATTTTGATGCACCTTTGCGGCATAGTTCTCGGAGATCTCATAGATCTTCGGCACATCGACGCCGTAGATTTCCCGGATCAGATCCACCCGCTTGCTCTGGTTGATGAAATTGAAATTCCATGAGTACATGCTGCGCATATGACCGACCATGGAATGCATCCCGATGTTTTCACTGGGCATGTTGTAACCGTAGAGTGCGAGCGCGGCGGTCTGGCTTGCGGTGCAGTTTGTAAACAGTTGTCCGTCAAAGGCGGAAAGAATATCCGGCACCTTCAGCATCATGTCCTTTTTCTTCAACTGGTTGAAGATGGCGATAAGCATTTTTTTCTGACGTTTGACGCGCTGCGCGTCGCCGCGTTCGCTGGGCTTTAACCCGGACGCCTCTTTTCGCACGCGCAGATAGTCCAGCACGGCTTGTCCGTTCATGTGCTGACGGCCTTCATAATAGGTGCGGCCCTGCATCGTGAACGAAATATCGAGATTGAAGTCTACACCACCGATCGCATCTACGAGCTGCTTGACCGCTGGCATGGTGACGGCATAATAGTAGTTCACCGGGATGCCGCCGAGGAGGTAACTGGCTGTTTCGCATACCTTGAGAAACCCCGCACCGTTTTCCGCAAGCAGGCCGCCGCCGCAGTCCAGCGAGGCGTTCAGCTTATAAATGCCGGAAACGCCGGGGACCAGCGTATAGGTGTCGCGGGGCAGGGAGATGAGATCCGCACGATTCTCATCAAAATTGATGGCGAGCACGATCATGACATCTGCGTGCGCTGCGGTCAGGCCGTCCTTGCCGTGCCAGGACTCGCGTTCCTCTGCATAGTCTGCGCCGATGAGCATGACATTGACCACATTTTGCGGCAGGACAAGCTCCGACGGCTGCTCCAGTACGGAAAAGGGATCGGGCGTCGGCGTGGACGTGACGTTTGGCGCGGGAGCGGCGTTGTTCGATGCGGCAGCCGGTGTCGGCGCAGGCGTATTGGGGGCGTTTGCAAAAAAGTCGGAGGGATTCTGCCGCAGGCGGCGGTAATATACAAGACCGGCCGTTGCGATCGCAGCGACCAGAACAACGATCGCCGCAAATAGCGCCAGCCTGCGCCTGCGCTTTGCAGCCTGTGCGGCGATATCCGAGGAAAAATAGTCCGTCGGCAGAAATGCCTCGATCGTTGCAGCGGGCCTTTGTGTTTCCTGCTCGGCGGACTGCCCGGCCGGCGTATCGTTTCCGTCCGCTTTGCGCGTCTGTTGTGTTTCCGCTTCCCGACGGGAAGGGTCATTCTGTTTCTTGTTGCTCATGCGTATCCCTTTTGCCTCCAAACGGTACTATTATACCCGAAGGCCCGAGATTCAGACAAGCGCCGCCGCATTTTGCCGGATCAGCGGAAGTCCACATAGATCTCGTTCGTCTTGGCAAGCGGGGTAATATCCCATTTCAGCGTTTTTCCGTAGTTGAAGGTCGAGGCAACGAGCTCTGCGGCGGACTGAAGCGCGTCGCAGGCGTTCTCAAGCCGGATCTCATGGTCGCTCATGCCGCCGGCGTCGCCGCTCAGGTATTTTTTTGCCTGCGCGTTTGCGCTTTTCAGCGCGCTTGCACACTCGTCGTAAGCAGCTAGATAAGCGGAATAAACGGCACGCTGCTCATCGGAATAGCGGCGAACGTCGTCGGACGGTACGCTGCGGCTCAGGAACCCGCTGACCAGCGACGGGCGCATTCCGCCTGCGCCGTCCACGATCGCGCCATCGTCCACGATCCCGGTCGAGGGATTGGGCGTCGGAGTATCCGGCCCGATGATGATCGGCGTGGGATCCGACGGTTCCGGCGTGACGTCGGGAGGCAGCGTCGGCTCGGGCGTAAACTCCGGCAGCAGATCATCTGCGGCGATGAGCTCCGCAACATAGGAGGTCAGGGCCTTGCAGGTGTCGAGCGACTGCTCCGCGACCTTTGAGTAGTACAGATAGGTCGCATATTCTTTTGTGCAGTCGCGCAGATCCGTCACGTCCACGCCGTATACGCTTTTGATGATCTCCCGCCGGGTCTTCGGATTCGGGAAACAGAAGTTCCAGGTGTAGAGATTCTTTGTCGAGCCGCTCATGGAGTGCATCCCGATGTTTTCCTTGGGCATGTTGTATCCGTAGAGCGCGAGCGCGGCGGTCTGGCTCGTGGTGCAGTTCGTATAGAGCTGACCGTTGAAGGCGCTCAGCAGGTCGGGGATCTTTGTCATGAGGCCGGCGTCTTTGATCTTTTGGAAGATCGCGACAAGCATCTTCTTTTGACGGTTCACACGGTTGGCGTCGCCGGTTTCGTTTTTCGACAGACCCGTGCCGGCCTTGCGCACACGCAGATAGTCGAGCACGGCTTGACCGTCCATATGCTGAAACCCTT
>HF985541.1:0-195 GCA_000432015.1 Clostridium sp. CAG:1024
ACTTGCCGCTTCCGGACACGCCGGTCACGCAGGTGAATGTGCCGAGCGGGATCGTAACGTCGATATTCTTGAGGTTGTTGGCTCGTGCACCGTGGACGGTGAGAAATTTACCGTTTCCGCTGCGACGCATGGCTGGTACTTCGATCTTTTTCCTGCCCGACAGGAATTGTCCCGTGATGGATTCCGGCACGGCGG
>HF985541.1:226-1022 GCA_000432015.1 Clostridium sp. CAG:1024
CCTCGGGCGTTCCTGCGGCCACCACTTGACCGCCATGAACGCCGGGACCTGGTCCGATATCCACCACATAATCCGCTTCGCGTATGGTTTCCTCATCGTGTTCCACCACGATGAGCGTGTTTCCAAGATCGCGCATGCGCTTGAGCGTCGAGAGCAGCTTTTCGTTGTCGCGTTGGTGCAGACCGATGCTCGGTTCGTCAAGAATGTACAGCACGCCCATGAGGCCGCTGCCGATCTGCGTTGCGAGACGGATGCGCTGCGCCTCGCCGCCGGAGAGCGTGTTCGCCGCACGGGACAGCGTCAGATAGTCGAGACCGACATTGACGAGAAAGCCCAGCCGTGCATCGATCTCCTTCAGGATCTGGCCTGCGATCATCTGCTGCGTAGGGGTCAGCGTCAGCGTGGACAGAAACGCTTTAATGCTGCGCACAGGCATGTCGGAAAGCTCGGCGATGTTCTTCCCGCCGACGGTAACGCCGAGAGATTCCCGTTTCAGCCGTTTGCCGCGGCAATCCGGGCAGGGCGTTTCCGACATGTACTGCTCGATTTCCTGCTTGCTGTAATCGGAGTTCGTCTCTTCATAGCGGCGGGTCATGTTGACCGCGATTCCCTCGAACGGCGCGTCAAATGTTCCGCTGCCGAATTCCTTCTGATAGGCGATGTGCAGACGTTCTTTTCCGGTTCCGTAGAGGATCGCCTTCCGCACAGCTTCGGGCAGATCGCGGTAGGGCGTGTCCATCGATACGCCGAAGTGCTCGCAAAGCGCCTTGAAATACATGGCGGCGATCGTTCCGTG
>HF985541.1:1063-6974 GCA_000432015.1 Clostridium sp. CAG:1024
ACGTTGATCGCGCCCTGGGCGAGCGAGAGGGACGGATCGGGAACGAGCAGCGCAGGATCGATTTTTTTCAGCGTACCGAGACCGGAGCATGTCGGACAGGCGCCGTAGGGGTTGTTGAAGGAGAACATACGCGGCGCAAGCTCTTCCATGTCAACACCGCAGTCGGGGCAGGCATAGTTTTGAGAAAACAGCATCTCCTCGCCGCCCACGACCTGTACGATCGCAAGGTTTTTGCCAAGGCGAAACGCGTTTTCCAGCGAATCCGTAAGACGGCCGCCGAGATCATTCTTGATCACGAGACGGTCGATCACGGCCTCGATGCTATGCTTGAACTTTTTGTCGAGCGCGGGAACCTCGGAAAGGTCATACACCTCGCCGTCTACGCGCACGCGAACGTATCCTTCACGCCGCAGCTCGTCGAACACCTTCTGATGCTCGCCCTTGCGGCCGCGGACGCAGGGCGCCATGACCTGAATGCGCGATCCATCCGGAAGAGACATGACGCGATCGACCACCTGATCGATGGTTTGACGCTCGATGACACGGCCGCAGACGGGACAGTGCGGCGTGCCGCAGCGCGCGTAGAGCAGGCGCAGATAGTCGTGGATCTCCGTCACCGTGCCGACGGTCGAACGCGGATTGTTGCTCGTACTCTTCTGGTCGATGGAGATCGCGGGGGAAAGACCGTCGATGCTGTCAAGGTCGGGTTTTTCCATCTGTCCGAGGAACATGCGGGCGTAGGAGGAAAGGCTTTCGACATAACGCCGTTGCCCCTCGGCATAGATCGTGTCAAAGGCAAGACTCGATTTGCCGCTGCCGGACAGACCCGTAAAGACCACGAGCTTGTCCCGCGGCACAACGAGGTCTATATTTTTGAGATTGTGCTCTCTGGCACCCTTAATAACAATATCCTTCATGGGGTGGAAATATCCTTTCTTCCCATCGCACGGGAAAACAGCGGCGGAGCCGCCGCCTTTCATATTATAGGGGAAAACGTTCCCGTTCGCGCTGCAACGCGTGAAAACAACACGAAAAATTCACTTTTCATGCCGTATCCGGTCAAAGCAGAGACATTGTACCAGAAACATTTTAAAAGGAAAAGAGGGGAAATGCGGTATGCGGAGACCTTTATTTATTTGGTAGAAGAAGCAGGGAGAGAGCTACGGCCGCACATTCTTGCCGCAAGTTCTCCGAATGCGGCTGTTTCATGATATAATCGTTTTCGGAGAATCACAGTGGAGGATGAAAAAAACGGCATGAAACGGTATGTTCTTGCATTCGATTCGTTCAAGGGGACGATGGATGCGGACGAGGTCACGAAGATTGTGGAAGCAGCGCTCCTTCGGCATGACCCGGCATCGCAGATACGAGCGATCCCTCTTGCGGACGGCGGGGAGGGGTTTACCGAGACCTGCCTGCGCCTGTATGGCGGCCGGCGCGTGACGCATAAGACCGTAGACCCATTGGAGCGGCCGGTGGAAGCATTCTATGCCGCTTTGCCCGACGGAACGGGCGCGGTCGAGATGGCCAGCTGCTGCGGGCTGCCGCTCATGGGACGCGAACGCGACCCGCTGCATGCCTCCACATACGGACTCGGCCAGCTGCTGCGGCGCATGGAATCAGACGGCGTGACAAAGATCCTGCTCGGTCTTGGCGGCAGCGCAACAAATGACGGCGGCATCGGCATGGCTGCTGCGCTCGGCTATCAATTTCTGAATGCAGCAGGGGAATTGCTGCATGCGATCCCTGAGAATCTGTCGGATATTGTGCGGATCATACAGCCGAAAAAGCCTTGGACGATTCCGGTCATTGCGGCCTGCGACGTGGATAATCCGTTGACGGGCGAGAAGGGCGCGACGTATGTGTTTGGCCCGCAAAAGGGCGTTTCGGGCGAGATGCGGGAGAGACTGGACGCAGGGCTTCAAAACCTTGCGCTTTGCATAAAGAAGGATCTTTGCATGGATGTTTCTGGGCTTCCCGGCGCAGGAGCAGCGGGAGGCCTTGGCGCGGGCGTCGCCGCGTTTTTGCATGGCATGTTGCGGCCCGGCATCGAGTTGATCCTGGATGCGGCTGGGATCGACGACGCGATCCGTCAGGCCGATTATGTGCTGACGGGCGAAGGGCGGATCGACGCGCAGAGCGCTCACGGAAAAGTTCCCGTCGGCGTGGCGCGAAGAGCGAAAGCGGCGGGCGTTCCCTGCATTGCGCTCTGCGGCGTGACGGGGGAGGGATTCGAGAAAACGTATGCGGCCGGTATCCGGCGCGTCTACGCTGCGAGCCCGGGCGGCGAGCCGTTCGAGATGGTGAAGCGCCATTGCCGGGAGACGCTGCGGACGCTTGCGGAGCGCGTGGCCGCCGAATTGGACTGATCCGCACCGACGGAGAGCGCGCAAAAGAATACAGCGGCCTGCTCACATCGCAGCAGACCGCTGTTTGCTTTCCGTCGGGGATTCGCTTAACTCAGCTCGAACATCCCCATATAGAGCTGATAGTACTTGCCCTTTTGCGTGAGCAGATCGTCGTGGTCGCCGCGTTCGATGATTTCGCCGTGCTCCAATACCATGATCGCGTCCGCATTTCGCACGGTGGAGAGCCGGTGCGCGATGACAAAGACCGTGCGTCCTGCCATGAGCTGATCCATGCCCTGCTCGATGAGCCGCTCGGTACGGGTATCGATGCTGCTCGTTGCTTCGTCCAGAATGAGTACGGGCGCGTTTTCGGCCGCGGCGCGCGCAATGGACAAAAGCTGGCGCTGCCCCTGCGACAGGTTTACGCCGTCCGCAGTGAGCACGGTATCATAGCCCTGCGGCAAATGGCGGATAAAAAAATCCGCGTTTGCAAGCTTTGCCGCACGCTCGATCTCCGCATCTGTGGCGTTCAGATTGCCGTAGCGGATGTTTTCGCGCACCGTCCCGGTAAACAGATGCGTGTCCTGCAAGACCATGGACAGCGACCTGCGCAGGTCGTCCTTTCGGATGTCCTTTACATCGATGCCGTCGTAAGTGATCCGCCCCTGCTGTACATCGTAAAACCGATTGATGAGGTTCGTGATCGTGGTCTTGCCCGCGCCGGTCGAACCGACGAACGCGATCTTCTGTCCGGGTTTTGCATAGAGCGTGACATGCTTTAGCACGTCATGCCCTTCTTCATAGGCAAATGTCACATCCTCAAACCGCACGTCGCCGAGCAGCTCCACAAGCTTGTTCGAGCCGTTCGCCTGCGGGCAGCACCAAGCCCACACGCCCGTGTATTCCTCGCAGGCCTCAAGAGAACCGTCGGCATGCTTTTTTGCACATGTCAGCGTCACTTTGCCATCGTCGGTCTCTGGCGTTTCATCGATCAGGTCGAAGATACGCTCCGCGCCGGCAAGCGCGTTCAGAATGCCGTTGAACTGCTGCGCGATCTGCGTGAGCGGATTCGTGAACTGACGCGTATACTGCAGGAAGGCGGCAATCGTACCGATGTCCATAAGGCCCGCGATCGTCATGCCTGCGCCGATGGCCGCAGACGCTGCGTAGAGAACATAGCTGAGATTGCCCATAATGGGCATGAGGATCATGGCGAAGGTCATTGCGCTCGTCGATGCGGAACGCAGATTTTCCGAAAGCACGGAAAACTCGTCGCGCACGGCGTCCTCATGGCAAAAGACCTTGACTTCGCGCTGCCCTTCGATCATCTCCTCGATATAGCCGTTCGTTTTTGCAAGCGCTTCCTGGCGAAGTTTGAAATAACGCGAGGACTTGCTTCCGATGCGTTTGATCAGAACGAGCATGAGCACGAACATTATGAACACAATCAGCGTCAGCACAGGGGAGAGCAGCAGCATCATCGCAATTACGCCGACCACCGTGATGAGACTCGTGATAAGCTGAGGGATGCCCTGGCTCAGCATTTCGCGGAGCGTGTCCGTATCATTTGAAAACAGGCTCATGATCTCACCGTGCGTGCGGGTGTCAAAGTAACGCAGCGGGAGCTTTTGAAGGTTCGTGAACATTTCACAGCGTACGCGCTCCAAAATGTCGGTCGACACGTTCAGGATCAGGCGGTTGCTGAGAAAAGTTCCGAGCGCGCCGAGAACATAGATGAGCGCAAGCGTCAGTACCTGCGAGAGCATGGGCAGCATGGAGCTTGCACCCGCATTGAACAGCGCGGCAATGCTGTTGAAGAGCGGCTTCAGCATATAGGTGCCGAGCACGGCCGCCCCGGAGGAGAACAGCAGGCTCAGGACAATAATGATGAGCTGCACCGGATAGTGCCAAAGATAACCGAACAAACGACGGAACGTTTTCATCGTGTTCCGCGGCTTTGCAACGCCGCGAGCAGGTCCGTGTGCCATTTACTCCACCCCCTTCTGTTGAGAATAATAGACTTCCTGATAGATTTTGTTGTGCGCGAGCAGTTCTTCGTGCGTGCCAACAGCATCGATCTTGCCGTCGTTCAGCACCAGGATGCGGTCTGCATCCATAATGCTCGTGATGCGCTGCGCGATGATGAGCTTCGTGGTTTCCGGCAGCGCCGTGCGGAAGGATTCGCGAATGCTCGCGTCCGTCGCGGTGTCAACGGCCGAGGTCGAGTCGTCCAGGATCAAGATCTTCGGCGACTTGAGCAGCGCGCGGGCGATACAGAGCCGCTGCTTCTGCCCGCCGGACACGTTAACGCCGCCCTGCCCCAGCACCGTCTGATAACCGTCCGGGAAACGGGTGATAAAGTCGTGCGCACAGGCCGCGCGGCAGGCGGCCTCGATCTGCGCCTGCGTTGCGTCGGCGTTTCCCCAGCGCAGGTTTTCTTCGATCGTGCCGGAGAAAAGAACGTTCTTTTGCAGCACCATGCCGACAGCGGCGCGAAGCGTTTCGACAGGGTATTCCCTAACGTCATGCCCTGCGACGCGAACGCTGCCGGACAGCACGTCGTACAGCCGTGGGATCAGCTGAACGAGCGAGGTTTTACCGGAACCGGAACCGCCGATGATGCCGATGACTTCGCCGGAGCGGATCAAAAGATCGATGTGCTCGAGCGTCAGATTGTTCGGATCGTCCGCATAGGAAAAGCATACGTCGGAGAACTCGATACTGCCGTTCTTCACCGTGAGCGAAGGGTCCGCCTGCTCGTCGCCGATGGCGGGGACCTCATCGAGCACCTCGCAGATGCGCTTGGCCGAAGCGGAGGAGAGCACAAAGTTCACAAACGCCATGGTGATCATCATGAGCGCAACGAGGATCTGCGTGATATAGGTGATGAAGCTGATGAGCGCGCCCGATTGCAGACCGCCGTTCAGCACATGACCGCCGCCGAGCCAGATTACGCCGAGAATGCAGGCGTACATCGTGATCTGCATGATGGGCGATGCGATGACGAAGAGCTTCTCCGCACGTTTTTGCGCATTTTTCAGCGCCGCAGCGCTTTCGCTGAAACGCACGGTCTCATAATCGCCGCGGACAAAGGATTTGACCACGCGGATGGCCACAAGCGTCTCCTGCGTTCGGGCGTTCATGCTGTCATATTTTTTCAGCATCGCCTCAAAGCGGGGAAAGGCCAGCTTTGAAATGAACGCCATGGCGCCTCCGAGAATGGGGATCGCCAACAGGATGATGACGGAAAGCTCCGGGCTGATGCGGACCGCGAACACCGTCGCAAGGATCAGCATGAGCGGCGAACGCGCAAGCAGCCGGATCATCATTTGAAAGGATTGCTGCACGTTCGTAATATCGTTCGTGAGTCGCGTTACGAGCGAAGCGGTCGAGAACTTGTCCGTGTTCTTAAAAGAAAAGGACTCGATCTTGTCAAAGAGCGCAAGGCGCAGGTTTTTTGCCGCGCCGTTGCTCGAATAGACGGCAAGGCGTGCGCCGAGCGCCCCGAAGAACAGCGCGCCGAGCGCCATAAGCACCATGACGCCGCCCGTCTTGAGCACATA
>HF985541.1:7031-17984 GCA_000432015.1 Clostridium sp. CAG:1024
GCGCGACATGTAGAGCGGGATAAAGACCTCGAGCACAACCTCGGCCATCACGACGATGGGCGTGAGGACGGAGGTCTTGACATAGCCCCGCACATAGTGTAAGAGCTTTTTCAGCATTTAATCAGTCTCCTTCCAGAAGCAGGGCGGCGCCGGGAATTCAACGTCTCCGTCGCTGCTGAGATTTTGGATCATGTGGTCGAGCAGCCGCCGGAGCGTTTCACGATCCTGCTCCGACAGCCCGGCAAAGGTGACGGCGTCCACCTCGTCGAATGCGCGGCGCTGTTCCTGTACGAGCGCCTTTGCAGCTTCGGTGGCATACAGCCTGTTGCAGCGCTGGTTGTCTGCGTCTCGACGCTTTTCGAGAAAACCGGCCTTTTGCAGACGTTTTGTGGACAGCGCGACCGAAGCGGGCGTGATGCAGAGCATACTCGCGAGCTCCTGCTGGGTGCAGCCGGGGTGGCAAACGATCGTTTCCATCATGGGGCGCTGACCGTCGTAGAGCGCACATCCGGCACTCTTTTTACGAAACAGATTGCGGCGCAGAACATTCAATTGTATGATCCGTCCGCCAAGCGCGTGGTTATGCATAGCGTTCCTCCATTGGCCACAAAAATCAAAATAAACGTTTAACAATTAAACGCTTATCGATTTTACAGCACATGGGAAAGAATGTCAACCGGGGAATTGTGAAATTATTTGGCGCATGCTACAATAGAGACTATGAAACGAACGATCAACGGCAATACGGACGGCGTCCGCGAAATACTGCTCCGGGAGATGGAGGGACTTTATGCGCTTTCCGTCCAGCCGGATGTTTTCCTCTCGAATGAGCTGTGCGACGCTATGGCGCGCTTTACCGCGCTCATCAACCGGGAGATCCTGATCTATCTTTCCCGCAGCGGCAGCGTTGAGGATGTGCGCATCGGCGACGATCGCTCCGTAGGCATGGAGGAATTGCGTCTCGTGCGCAATATCGACCGGCTCGCGGGCGTCCGTTGTATCCATACGCATCCGCGGGGCAGCGGACTGCTTTCCGACGTGGACATTGGATCGCTTTCGTCCCTGAGATTGGATGCGATGGCGGCGATCGGGGTTTCGGAGGACGGACAGCCGACCACGATCTATGTGGGGTATCTGGGGGAGCTGGAGAACGATCGCAGACAAACCATCCTGTACGGCCCGCTGCGGCCGCATCACCTGCCCCAAAAGCAGCTCATGGAGGAGATCTACGCCGCCGACGCCCGTTTTCTTGCTCCGGCCTACGAGGTGACAAAGGCGCGACCGGAGCGGGCGATCCTTTGCGGCATCGAGTCCAACGACGGCTACGATACGCTGGAAGAGCTGGCACAGCTTGCGGAAACGGCGGGCGTGCAGGTCGTCNNNNCGTGCAGGTCGCCGGCAGGGAATTGCAGCGGCGGCGCGCCGTGGATAAGACGACGTACATCGGCACGGGAAAGGCGGATGATCTTTCCCTGCTTTGCAGCGCGCTCGAAGCCGACATCGTGATTTTTGACGACGAGCTGTCCGCGCTCCAGATGCGCAATCTCGAGGACGTGCTGGGCGTTCCCATCATTGACCGCACGATGCTGATCCTGGATATTTTTGCATCGCGTGCGGAGTCCCGCGAGGGCAAGCTGCAAGTGGAGCTTGCACAGCTTAAATACCGATTGCCGCGTCTGCTCGGCATGGGGCGCGCACTGTCGAGACAGGGCGGCTCTGGCGTCGGAATGCGCGGCCCGGGCGAGAAAAAGCTGGAGATCGATCGGCGCAGGATCCGCAGACGGATCTTTGAGCTGCAGCAGGAGCTCGACGAGATTGAAAAACAGCGCGCGCTGCGGCGCGTCAAGCGCGGCAAGAATGCGGTTCCCGTCGTTGCGCTCGTCGGATATACGAACGCGGGGAAATCGACGCTGCTCAACGCACTGTCCGGCGCGAACGTTCTGGCGGAGGATCAGCTTTTTGCAACGCTGGATCCGGTCGTGCGCCGCATTACGCTTCCCAACGGGACGGAGTGCCTGCTCTCGGATACGGTCGGATTTATCAACAAACTTCCGCACGATCTCGTGCAGGCGTTTCGCTCCACGCTCGAAGAGGTCAGAGACGCGGATTTGCTGCTGCATGTGATCGACAGCAGCAGCCCATATTATGACGTGCAGATGCGCGTCGTGGAAGAGGTCGTTTCCTCGCTCGGCGCGGCGGATACGCCCTGTATCCAGGTATTCAACAAGATCGACAAGAATACGGAGAACACCCTGCGCCCCGACGCCTGCCGCATCAGCGCAATGACGGATGCCGGGGTATCGGAACTGCTCGAGGACATCGAAACACAGCTTTCGCACAGTCGTGTACGAGTAGAGCTGACCGTTCCCTATGACCGCTATGAGACCATGCAGCAGCTGCGCGCTTTCGGCACGATCCTTTCCGAATCGCACGAGGCGGACGGCACGCATGTGACCGTACTGCTCGATGAGGGACTGCTCTGGAAGGTCAAAAAGGGATTGGAGAGATAGCCGGAGCGCCGTGGCCTGCGGCATGGAACAAAACGAAAAGAACGGCGGGATCGCGATATGAGCAAGTCCCGCCTTTTTTGTACCGCGCCGCGCTGCATGGCCGCGTCCGAAAGGGAAAGTTCTTTTCGCATCGAAACAAGTCCGCATAAGTCGGGATACATATACATAGACTATAAGCATGAAGAAGTTTGACTGGAAATCGATCCATTGGAAAACGCTTCTTGTGAGCGAAGCCGTCGCTTTGGGCGTAGGCGGCCTGTCCGCGCTGTTGACCTCCGGCAGTATGGAACGGTATCAGGCGATCAAGCGGCCGCCGCTGTCGCCGCCCGGCACGGTCTTTCCAATCGTATGGACGGTGTTATTTTTGCTCATGGGCATTTCCGCATATCGGATCTGGCGTGCTGGGGAATCGAAAAAGAGGAAGACGGCGCTCACGCTGTATGTTTTACAGCTCGCCGTCAACTTTGTTTGGCCCATTTTGTTTTTCTGCCTCGGCGCGTTCGGATTGGCCTTTGTCTGGCTGCTTTTGCTTTGGGGACTTGTGGTCGCGATGTGCTTTGTATTCTATGACGTTGACCCGCTCGCAGCCTTTCTGCAGGCGCCCTATGTGCTGTGGCTCACGTTTGCAGCCTATCTGAATTTCGGGATCTTGCTGCTGAACGCATAGATTTAGGAGAGAACGGCAGCTTCGCGCTGCTGTAGCCGGCGGACGAGCAAACGTCTTGAAGACGAGGGGTTCGAGACGCGCACCGCATCAAAGAGCGATGGGTCAGTAAGGCTTTCAATCTTCAGCGTAAAGCTGCTCCCCGGCACACAGGTGACGAGGATCCCATCGCCGTCAAGGACCGCGCTGCACCCCTCTCCGCCGCCGGAAACGACGAGCCGATAGGAAGCGGAAAGATCGCCCGCGGGCTCTGCCGGGTATGTGTAGAGAGAGAAACGCTCGCTTCCGGATGGATCCACCCAGTAGTCATAGACGAAATCATCCGCTGCGTTTTTCAATTTGATAAATCGGATACCATGGGAAGGCGCTTCCGCGTAAGCTTCCAGCTCCGTCAGTCCTGCATCGCCGCCCTCGGTCTTCAGCAGCCGCAGGGTAAAGCCGGAAATATTGCTCTTTGTCGGAAACCGTACCACGGTCGCATCACCGCCCGGTGCGAGCGGGCCGGTCGTTATCACGCTGCCGTCGCTGAATGCGATCTCCGCATCCAGTACGTTGGAGAAAGGGTTCGGATTGTCATAGAGCCACAGCTCGGAAAGCGGAGCCGGAGTATCCAGCGTGACCGCAACGGCTTTATTCTCGTCATCCGGAGACCAGACATGGCCGGAAAACGTAACATTGCTGACGCCGACGTCTTCGATGTCGATGCGCTTAAAATCGTTTAGCAGGGATGCATCGCCGGAAGAGGCGGACAAAGCCGCCCGATACAGGAGCGAACTCGTTTCGCGCAGCCAGAAAACGCGGTCGCCGTTCAGAATGCGGTCGGCGCGTGCCGCGGCATTCTGCGATGCATGCGCCGCAAGCATTTGATAGGTGCTTGTAGAGTACATGAGACGGCCGAGCGCCTGCTTTTCGACGGGGAAACGAATACGTTCCGCCCAAAGATAGCTGGGGTTTTCCCATAAGTAGGAAAAATCGCTGGCGTTTTTTGTGGAGCGAATGTTGTCCTTGTAAAAGTCCGGACTTGCGAACCAGGCGCTTCTGTATCCAAAGCCCTTGAATACCGTGGGCGTATAGGAAGCGTCGCCGCGGAGCATCTCGCCCATGATTTCCTCAAAGAACAGCGATACGGCGCGGTGGTCCCGGTGACCGTCGCAGTCGATACAGAAGATTGTATCTGGTCTGTATTCTTCAATGACCGAACGAAGATCCGCTTTCAGATTGCTGCGCGTGTAGGGCGTTCCGTTATGATAAGCCGGGTGGGACGGCGTGCCGTATGTGGCCTGAAACCCGCCGTGTGACGTCATCTGTTCATCGCTGTCCGCATGGTAGATGTGGGAGCGTTTCGGCCGCCACTGATCGCCGTAACCAAGGAAGATCACGTTTTCTTCCGGGATACCGACGATCGAAAGCGCCGCGATAGCTTCACGGATACGAACCTGTCCGCTGTCGCCGCCGCGGCTGTCGCCGTTTGTTACAAAGACGACGCGGACTGTGCTTCCGGCGCGGACATATGCCTCAAATACGCCGCCAAGCAGACAGACCTCATCGTCCTCGTGCGGCACGATCACCAAAACGTCATGGTTTGCATAGACGGCGTCTCGCGGAACGTCGGGGAAATCGTAAGAGAGTGCATCAAGCGCCGCTTCGTCCAGTACGGCGGTCTGTGTTTCCGGCAAGGCGGAGCTGCCCGCATCCGGCGCCATTCCGACTGCACCGGAACAGAGCACTGCAAGAAACAGCGCCGAGGTGCGGCGCATCAGCGAGGAAACGACAAAATACAATCTGCTCATGTCCTTATTATACTAACGGTACGCGTTGCTTGCAATGGAGTAAAAGTGTGCTATACTGAAACAGAGCGTGAATGATTTTTTTGGAATCGGAGGCAATACGCGTTAACATGAACCCAAATGATTGTAAGTTTCATGGCAGAAGAACGCTTGCCATTGGCCTTGCCGCAGCGCTTGTGCTGACAATGGCGGCCTGCACCGTAAGGACGCAGCCGGAAGAGCCGTCTACTGCCGTCACGGCGCCTTCACAGACGCCGGAAGATACCGTGGCGCCCGCGAACGCACCGTTGGTCAGAGCGCAGAGGATCCTTTCTCCGGAAGAAACGTTTTCCGTGCGCGACAGAGCGACGGGAGAGTTCGTGGACTGCACCTTTGAGGTCAGAGCGCTGGACGAGTGGGACTCCAATCTGTACCTGACCGCAGCAGGGCAAGAGATTGCGGTCGTGGAGATCTTCAGTTATCTGGAAGAGGCAAAATTGCTGGAGTTCTCGGACGGCAGCGAGCTTGTTATGTTTGTGTTGGATGAGATGTCGGACGACTTCTATACATGTTTCTGTTCCGTAGAGAACGGCAAGCCCGTCCTTGCGAACGAAGTGTACGGTTCCGTGACGGAGATCGATCTGGACGGGACTGCGCAGCTGAGCCTTGTGGTGGATGTACTCGGCACATGGGGCGCGGTTCGGTCGTACGATCTGTCCTCGGACGGGACGATGACGCCGAAGCCCGACAGCCTGTATGAGTTGACCCCGTATATGCCGGTTGAGGTAGGACAGGCATTCCGGGCGAGGTTTCGGGACGGCGGCGACTGGGTGGAAGGGACGCTGGAACCCGGAACGCAGCTGTATCCGACTGCAACGGATCAGGAGAGCTTTTGCCTGTTCCGAACCGTGGACGGCCGGGAAGGCAAGATCGAGTTCACCATGGTCGATTATATGATGTATGTGGACGGCGTTTCCGTGGACGAGCTGTTCGTTTCTCTTCCGTATGCCGGGTAAGGGCGCGGGGCGCACGCTTTGACAGGATGCAGGGCGGAGCTGGATTGGCGGACGGGCGGACGCGGGATGCCGAGCGTGCAAACACTGCGGAAGAATGAAAAGCGGCTGTATCGCATAAGCGCGGTGCAGCCGTTTTTGCACGGTTACGCTTGGACGGAACGCTGTTTCCGCCGGCCTTTGCGCCTGCGCTTCGAGCGCGCGGCTTTGCTGCGGCTGCGCAGAAGAAGCACGATCAGCAGTACCAGCAGCACAAGCGATGCTGCGACAAGGCCGAGCAGGGTCCATGCGGACAGGTGCTGAGGCGCAGCGAGCGAAGCGACGGGCTGCGGCGTTTCGGAGGGGACGGGCGTCGCAGCATCCGCAGGATCGTAGGCCTCGACGCTGCGGCTCGCTGTCAGCTCTCCGGTATACAGCAGCTTTCCGCGGTAGTGAAAGGTCACGGTGCCAAGCACATCGCCCGCCTGCACCGGTGCGGTCACCGATTCCGATGCAAAATCGGTATCAACAGTCAACTGCGCAGGGTCGGAGCGGATCGCTTCGACGGTGTCTGCGCGCAGCAGGCATTGCGCGTCCGGATCAAACCGCACCGAAAGGGTCAGCTTTCCACCTTCGGGATCGGTCAGCCGGGAATTTTCGACCGATATCTGCTGTTCGTAGAGATCAAGGCCGAGCGTTTCCGGCGTCACCGGCGTATACAGCGTCTCGTAGATGTTCTCGAACAGCATCTTCGCATCCGAAAAACAGCGTCGGATGCGCGTACTGCGGTCGCCGCCCTCGGTCACGCCAAGCAGCACGGCAATGAGCGTAACGCCGTCTTTTTCTGCGGCGGCCACAAGGCACTTGCCGCCCTTCGCCGTGGAACCGGTCTTGATGCCGACGGTGTATTCATAGAAAAACTTGGAATCCTTCGGATCGGAGACGAGACGGTTTGTATTGACAAGGTGCAGTTCGTTCTTGCGGGCCTCGTTTGCGGGGACGGTGTATTCCGCCGTTTTGACGATCTCACGAAAGGTTTCGTTCTGCATGGCGTAGGCCGCAAGCCGCGCCATATCGCGCGCAGTGGAGTAATGCTGGCCTTTGTAGACGCCGCTTGCGTTGACAAAGTGCGTCTCCGTCATGCCGAGCTCCGCGGCTTTTGCGTTCATCAGCTCCGCAAACTGCTCCACATCGCCCGCAACGTGGTAGGCGAGGGCAATCGCCGCGTCATTGCCGGACGGCAGCATGAGCCCGTACAGCATGTCGCGCAGAGGAAGTGCTTCCCCGTTTTTCAGTCCCATGAGTGTGTTGGTCGATTTGAGGCGGGTCGCGACCGTCGGAACGGTGACGATCTCGTCAAGGGATTCTGCATGCTCGATTGCAAGAATGCAGGTCATGATCTTCGTCGTACTTGCGGGCGCGACCTGCTTGTCGGGATTTTTTGCGTAGATCAGCGTCTCGGGATCGGAAGCGTCGATGACGACAAATGTCGGCGCGAGAACGCTGCGGTCCATATCGCTTTCGTCCGCGCGGGCAAATCTGCTGCCCGGTAATAGAAGCAGCGCTGCGAGAAAGATCGCAGGCAGAGTTCGCCGGTTCATGAAAGCCCCTCCAGTTTTCTTGAGTATCTCTCAGTAGAATTTTAACAGACGCGGCATGGAATGTAAATGTGCTTTCACAATTCGTTCGACTTCGGTTAACAACTTCCTAATATCTTCCTGATACACTAAAACCCGACAAGGAGGGGGGAGAACCGCATGGCCACGATCCTGATCGTTGAGAGCGAGAATACCGTTTCCGAACGTTTATGTCATCATTTGACGCTTGCTGGGTATGAATGCACCGCGGCGTTTTGCGGAGAACAGGCGATGCGTCTGCTGAAAGAGCAGCGTTTTGATCTGATGCTGTTGGACATGACGCCGCCCAGAACCGATGGGTTTTCCGTCATCGAGCGTGCAGGGAAGCAGTTGCCCGTCATCTGCCTTACGGCGCGCGACGGACTGCATGACCGGGTACGCGGTCTGGACATGGGCGCGGACGACTGCATCATCAAGCCGTTTGCAATGGAGGAGCTGCTTGCCCGGGTGCAGGCGGTGCTGCGCCGTACAAAGAAGTCCGACGAACGTTATCGTCTCGACGAGACGGAAATTGATTTTGCAGGGTACGACGTGACCGTATCGGGAGAAAGAGTCGAGCTGACGCCGCAGGAATTTGCGCTGCTTGAAGCGCTCGTGCTCAATCGCAATATTGCCCTTTCGCGGGAACGGCTGCTTGCCATGGCATGGGGATTGGATTTTCTCGGAGATTCTCGGACGGTGGACGTTCACATACAAAAGCTGCGAAAGAAGCTCCATTTTGAAAACCGCATCAAAACGATCTATAAGGTCGGGTACCGTCTGGAGGATCCCCCAAAACGATAAATGTTCGGATCGGCCGCCCGTGAAACGAAAGCGCATCTCGGGTATATGCGTCTATCGCCGCGTTCAAGCTGTGCGTCTGCGGAACACCGTCTGCTTTGCATTTTGCTTTGAACGCTTCGCCTGTCGCCTTTGGAACGTTTGCGACGATGCGGTCGTAGGTCTTCGAGTTATACCGCGTCTTAACAGCGGTGCTTGTTCTTCCCATTGACAACACCTCCGACGATCGGCTATACTGCCAGTGAGACAAGACCGATACGATCAGCCGACTAAGTGATTACCCTTTCGGGCAACCGTCCTGTTGATGGCAGGGCGGTTATTTTTTACGAAAACGGATTGTGGTGGACGAGGCGTTCCTGAGCAAAGCACGAAGGAGCATTGTGACCGGTACTTCCGGAAGGGTACGGAAATCAGAGCCCCATGGCCGCGACGGCGCTCCGCTTGGAGCCACTGTCGCCGCAAGGAGGAATCCTGATCGAAAGCGGCGCTTTGCTGTTTGAGCGAGAATATAAAAGGCCGGCCCTGTGCGGCCGGCCTTCGTGTCTATGCGGTTATGCTTTTACCGTGATGTCTTTGCCGTCTTTGATGACGTAGACCGGCGCTCTGTGATACCAGATCGCGTGGTAGACGTCGGACTCGTCCAGAACGACGATGTCTGCGTTGCCGCCAACCTTCAGCTCGTGGTTCTCAATGCCGAGCACCTTTGCTGCGGTCGTCGTGATCATGTCATAGAGCAGATCCATGTCGTCAAACGTCAGCATGCGGAGCAGATGGCTTGCAAGGAATGCGACCTGCAGCATGTTGCACTCGCCGAAGGGATAGTAAGCATCCTGAATGTCGTCCTGTCCGAGCGCAACGGGAACGCCGGCTGCGAGCAGATCCTTGACGCGCGCTGCGAGCGGGCCGGTGTGCGGGTCAGAGACGATGCCGACGCCCGCCTGCTTGAGCAGACTCGTGAGCTTGCGGAAATAGTTCTCAGGATACAGCTCCATCGCGCGGCAGTGCTGTGCGGTCACGCGGCCCTGCCAGCCCATGGCGATGGACTGCTTGCAGAGCATCTCGAGCGTGCGCTCTTCCGCGTCGCCGACGTCGTCCAACAGCATGGAGATCGGCTTATCATATTCCTTTGCATAGGCGCACATGGAATCCACATGATCCTGCTCGTCCTCTTTGGTGAACTCAATCCACGGGATACCGCCGACCACATCCGCACCGAGGTCGAGCGCCTGCTTGACCAGCTCTTTTGCGCCGGGTTCGCGGGCAACGCCGTCCTGCGGGAAAGCGACGACCTGCAGTTCAACGCGGCCCTTGTATTCTTCGCGGGCTTTGAGCAGTGCCTTGACGCCTTCGAGACGCGCCTTGGTATCAACGTCTGCAAACGCACGGATGTGCGTGTTGCCGTACTTGACCGCGAGGTCGCAGGCCTTGCGCACATTCGGGATGATCCAGGACTCGTCGTATGCGGCCTTGAAGTCCGCCGCGCGCTCGATGCTGGTCATGGCGCCTCCCATGCCGTCGCCGTTGTAGGCCTTCAGCGCCGCTTCGCCGGCCATCTGGAGCGTATAGACCTTGTCAAGATGCAGGTGACCGTTGATAAAAGACTCGGTGACCAGACCGCCCTTGGCGTCGATAACCTGCTTGGCGTCGGCATGCAGATCCTTTTCGATCGCTGCGATTTTTCCGCCCTCAATGGCGATGCTGACGAGTTCTGCGCATTTACGCGTCTTTGCGTTTTTAATCAGGATGTCGTAACTCATGATTTCCTCCCATTGTATTATTTTCATACGATGACGGATCGGATTCCGTTTTATCAGACAGCGCAGGCTGCGCCGCCGAAAAGAAAAACATAATTGTGGGGAAAACGACGATCGAACAACGAATCGAATCAACGCCGCAATTGGAATGTGAAAGGGATGAAGCGCTCCGGGCGGTTTGTCTTTGTATCGCGCAAATCCGTTAGAAACCGGTTACATCACAAGCGGACTGTTCTTAAAAAGTATAATATGGGATACGGCGGCTTGTCAAGACGACCGCGCGCTTTTACCGAAAAAGTATGCGCGGATCCCACTCGAACCTGCGGATCTGTCGGCCTGCGTGGTTACGCTCTGTATTGAAATCAGTTTCACAGCCCTGCACAACAAAAGAAAACCGTCCGGTCTCGTGATGCGGCCGGACGGTGCAGCGGAATGCGGGTCAGACGGACAATTTGGGGGACACGCCGCGTTTTTTCACACGCACGGTCTGCCAAACGATGATAGCTGCGGTGATCGCAAGGCCGACGGAGTCCGTAATCCAGCCGGGCTTGATCATGCAAAGCCCGCCTGCGATGAGCAGGAGCCGCTCATACCAGGTGCAGTCGTCCTGTACAAAACCAGTCAGACCGCCGGAGAGCGCATACATGCCAAGCAGAGCCGTCAGCACGTTGAGGATGATGTCCAGCGGCGCGGCGTCGATCAGCAGCATGGATGGATTCAGCACAAAGATATACGGCACGATGAATGCGCCGATTGCGATGCGCGTTGCGGTCACGCCGGTTTTGAACGGTTCGGCCTTTGCGATCGCCGCGCCCGCCATGGCCGCGAGGGCAACCGGCGGCGTGATGTC
>HF985541.1:18123-20505 GCA_000432015.1 Clostridium sp. CAG:1024
GAGGTGATCAGGTAGTTGGCCGTCGTCGGAACGCCCATGCCCAGCACGATGGAAGCGAGCATTGTAAAGAACATCATGAGATAGATGTTGTTCCCGGCGAGCGCCGCAAGTCCGGTCGCAAGCTTCAGACCGAGACCGGTCAGAGTAACGGTGCCGACGATCATTACGATCATGCCCGCCATGCCGCAGGCGATGCAGACAGTGAGCACGCCGCGCGCCCCGTTTTCGAGCGCTTCTACAATATCTATGGGGGCAAAGCCGAGCTTATCCTTGAGCGCAGGTCCGTTTTTCCAGTTCACGATGAGCGCCAGCACAAGCCAGATGCAGATCGCTATGAGAGCGTACGTCGTGAACGGGACAACATTGATGCCAAAGGGAACGAGCGCAGCGGGGAACCACGCATCCGCGTTCATGGCAAGGATCATAAAGCCGGTGGGAACGAGCGCCCACCAACGGATGCTGTAGGCCATGAGCGCGGTCAGGATGGCGCTGAGCGCCGCATAGGACGGCGTGACCTTGCTGCCCAGCATGTAGATCATGAGCGCAAGCGCAAGGAGCAGATGCCCCTGCGATTTCAGAATGGGGAGCACCTTCGGGATCTCTTCGGGAGGCATCCCGCGCAGGCCGGTTTTGCGCGCCTCGTGATGCACGGAGATCAGAATGCCGGAGAAATACAGAACAGCCGGGATGATGGCCGATTTGACCACATCGGCGTAGGCAAAGCCCGTGCTTTCCGCCATCAGAAACGCAGCTGCGCCCATGATCGGCGGCATGAGCTGCCCGCCCGTGGAGGCTGCGGCCTCGACTGCGCCCGCGAACGAGGGCTTGTAGCCAAGCCGCTTCATTGCCGGAATGGTGAAGGAACCGGAGCCGACGGTGTTTGCGACGGAGCTTCCGGAGACCGTACCCTCAAGCGCGGAAGCGATGACGGCGACCTTTGCCGGACCGCCGATATGACGGCCCGCAATGGCGTTTGCAAGATCGATGAACAGCTTGCCCACACCCGTTTTCTCAAGGAATGCGCCGAAAAGAATAAACAGGAAGATGTACGTTGAGGAAACGCCGATCGGGGTGCCGAATACGCCGGAGGTCGTATAGTACATGTGGTTCACGACCTGCTTGAGCTTCATCTGGCGAATGCCGAATGTGCCGGGAATGAGGTAGCCGAAGAGCGCGTACAGCAGAAATGCCGATACGATGATGAGGATCGGCAGACCGACGACGCGGCGGCAGGCCTCCATGAGCAGGAGAATGCCGACAACGCCGACGGCAATGTCAAACGGGGTGAAATTGCCGACGTTTTTGATCACATAGCCGTAGTTGCAGGGGATATACATCACTGCAGCAAAGGCGGCGATGCCGAGCAGAAAGTCATACCACGGGATCTGATCCTTCCGCATGCCGCGCTTTGCTGGATACAGCAAAAACACGAGCAGCAGCGCGAAGGCCAAATGCGTGGGTCGGAGGATCTGGATCGGGATCGTCCAGATCGTGGTGTAGAGCTGAAACAGCGAATACACGATCAAAATGATGCTGAGCATGCGCGCGAGCGGCATGGGAAGACGGTTGCGATACGCCGACTCTTTGTCATATTTTTCGAGTACGGCTTTCGCCTCGAGCCGCGCGATCTCATCCTCGCTCATGCCGGTCGTATCGACCGACAGCAGAGATTCGGGCACAGCCTGGGCGTCTGACGTTTTTTTACGAAATAGGGACATGGGTTCGATTACCTCCGAAGGAAAAGCATTAGACAGCAGGGGAAATGTCGGAACATAGCAACAGGGAAGCAATGGAGACGCGCCGCACCCGCAGCTCGATCAGCGTGCCGGAACCGAATCGTTCCAGCAGGTCGAGCTGCCGCCCACGGTACAGCAGCCGCTGGTGGGGCACGGCTTGCAGCAGGATGGGGATGGCCTCCTGCACCTTATCGATGCCGGACAGCACAAACCCGTCCTCCCCCATGGAAAACGTCGTGCCGATCCCATCCGCAAGATCGGGAATCCCTGCACCGTAGGACCAAAACTGCGTAGAACGGCACACGAGCTGCCGACCGTCACGCGCAATGAGATCCGTAACGTCGGAAAGATTGACCGAGTGCGTGAAACGAATGGAGAACTGCTCGCCGTCCGCAAGCGGCAGACAGAGCAGCACATCACCGCTGCGAAAATCAGAGATCACAAGCCCGTCCGCGATTGGGAGAAGCAGCAGCAGCGCGAGCAGCCCGAAGAGAAACAGGAGGGGAGACGGGCGCTTTCCGCCGCTCCCCTCGGTTTTCTTTCGTGCGGAAGTTACCGTTTCTGTCATAAGGAACGGCCGATGCTCAATCGATAACGCCCTGTTCGCGGTAGTAGCGCAGCGCACCGTCGTGGAAGTCTACGGTCA
>HF985541.1:20548-22401 GCA_000432015.1 Clostridium sp. CAG:1024
TGTCGAGATCGCCGCCGCGGGCGTGTCCGGCCGCCATGGCGGGCTGCTCTTCAAAGAGGTGCTTCGTGATCTGATAGACCACCGCCTCGTCGAGATCCTCACTGCACACGAGCGTAGCAAGCATGGCGACGGTCTCCGCCTCGTTGACGCCGTAGGTGGCGGCGGGGATGACGGTTTTTGCATAGAAGGGGTGCTTTTCAAGGAGCTTGTCCGCGCCTTCGCCGTCGATCGGAATGACCACGATCTCTTTCATCTTGGAAAGCTCCTGAATGGCCGAGTTCGGCAGAGCAGAGGTAGCGAACGCGGCATCCACGGTGCCGTTCTGCATGGCGGTAGAGGCCTCCGAGAAGGAGAGGTACTGTACGTCAAAATCGTCGTAGCTCAGGCCGTAGGCTTCCAGCACCTGCTTGGCGTTCGTTTCGGAGCCGGAGCCCTGATCGCCGACGCAGACGCGCTTGCCCTTGAGGTCGGCAATGGAGTGGATGTTCGCGGACTTCAGCGCAACGAGCTGTACGGCTTCCGGATACAGCGAGGCGATCGCGCGCAGCTTCGGCATGGCGCCGTCCTCAGCCATGGGTTCGGCCATGGTTTCGGTGCCGGTCACCGCATAGTCCAGGACGTCATTCTGCATAATGGCAAGATCCGCCTCCCCGTTGTTCAGCGACCGGCAGTTTGCGGCGGAAGCGCCGGAAGTGACTGCCGTGATCTCAAGATTGTCAACGGTGCTGCTCAGCACATTCGCGATCACGCCGCCAAAGGCATAGTAAGTGCCGGAGTCACCGCCCGTGACCATGATCAAACGGGCGAGCGAGGAGATGGACAGAGAGTCTTCCTCCTGCCCTGATGTTTTGTCAACAGCGGGGACTTAGGCCGCGGGCGCGGTGCAGGCGGCAAACGCAAAGAGCATCGTCATGGCGAGCAGGAACGCAAACAGTTTTTTCATTGCAATATCCTCCAATGGATTATGGTATGATTGTATACAAACATACATTGGGTGTACTATATCATATATTTTGTGTGAATGCAAGGGATTGTACGAGAGAAAAGCAACGAAATCGCCTGTGTTTCATGCGGCGCAGCCGCGGGAGGGGAATTGCCCGAGGGAAAGTCGGATTGCCTCGTTCCACCATATGTGGTATACTGTGCTCAGGAAACGTACCAGAGGATGCGTATGGCAGAGTGGATCGTTTATGCGGTAGTATCGGCGCTTCTGACGGGGCTGATGCCGAGCTTTTTAAAAACCGGGATAAAGAAGGCCGCGCCTGCGCTTGGTGCGGCGCTGTTCTCGTCGGTCGTGCTGCTGTTTGCCGCAGGCGTTGTTGCCATGGAAGCGCGCGCGGGCGAGATCTTAGAGATCGGGAACGAGATGCTGCTGTATCTGGTGCTGTCGGGCGCCTTGCAGGGCGTGGTTTGGCTTTGTCTGTCCGCTGCGCTGATCCACGGGAACGTCAATCGCGTCATACCGATTACCAATCTGCATGTTTGCGGCGCGCTCGGTATTTCGGTATGGCTGTTTCATACGACGCTCAGCGTTTGGAAGCTGTGCTGCATCTTGCTGCTCCTGTTTGGTACGCTTCTGCTTGAGAGCAGACCGGATAAGGGCGGCAACGGGAAGTGGGCGCTGTTTGCCTTTCTTGCACTGTTTGCGTCCGCAGCAAAAACGCTGACCGATATGCTGTATTTGCCGGAGAGCGTCATTTCCGTCAGCGTCGCAAACGCCGTGCGGACAGCGATTTCCACCGTGGTGCTTTGGTGCGCGGCACTTCTTGGAAAGTCGTTGAATTCCGCAAAGAGGATCACTGCGGACGGGTGGATTTTTCTCGTGCTCGCCGGTATGGCGATCGGCGTCGCAT
>HF985541.1:22439-31440 GCA_000432015.1 Clostridium sp. CAG:1024
CGCGCGGCGCTGCTCGGCGACAGCAGCTATCTGCTCCCGATCTCCTGCACGGCATTTCCCGTGGCGCTGCTCGGCGCACGAATCTTTCATAAGGAAGAGATGCCTGCGGGCGCGATGTTCGGGATTCTTCTGGCGCTTGCCGGTATGTTTGGAATGCTATTGGAATTATGAGGTGAGAAAAAATGTATAAGCTCTGTGTGTTTGACTTGGACGGAACGATCGTATATACGATTGAAGATATTGCCGCATCTTTGAATCGGGCGCTCGAGAAGAACGGATTTCCCAAGCTGTCCGAGCGGGAGGTGCAGGCGATCGTGGGTCACAGCACGGCCTATATGTGCCAAAACGCACTGCCGGACGATGCGAGGGAAACGTGCTGGAAGCAGCTGCACCGCGATTTCCAGGAGGATTACTACCGGCATTGCTGCGATCATTCGCACCCCTATGAGGGCGTGCTGCGGACATTGAGCCGCTTGAAAAAAGCGGGCGTGCGCCTTGCTGTCGTAAGCAATAAACCGCATAAAGACACGACTCGCGTGATTGAAACGCTGTTCCCGCGCGATACGTTCTGCATGGTGCTCGGCATGATGGAGAAATACCGCAAAAAGCCGGATCCGGAGCCGCTGGAGTTTGTTCTGAACTATCTGGGCGTTGAGAAAAAGGACGCGATCTACGTCGGCGATTCCGATGTGGATGTGGAATTTGCACGCAACACCGGGTTGGACTGCGTGTCCTGCACCTGGGGGTATCGGAGCAGGAAACAGCTTCTGGAAGCGGGGGCGACCTGCCTGATCGACGATTTTGAGGAGCTTTTGCAGATCGTACTGTAAGGTGAAAGCGGACGGAGAACGAAGCGAGTGCGCAAAAGAAAGCTCGTTTTACGTCTCCGTCCTAGAATATAAGGCGCTTTGTCGGCCGTCCTGCCGCCGCTTCGCGGAATGCCGCGCGTGCCGGGCGCCCTGTAACAAGCGGAATAATTGTATATGGAAAGAGCATGTTTCCGCTTCGCTTTTTCGAAAGAGACGCGGACACCTTTCCTGCATCGCCTCGACCCGAACGTGCAGCAGAATCGTTCAAAGGCCGACTGATCGTTACAGTCGGCTGCAAGGCCATGGCTTTCTCATTCTGAAAGAGATGAAAAATGCAAAGAGTATTCCTCGATTAAAGATTTAGCGGAATAGCATGAGCTATCATTTTTGGGGGGGGGCGGGCTTTCTAATTCTGTCGTTGATTGCAGGGAGTTTTCTGAATGGAACTCCATGGTATTTGTTTAGCAGCCTTTTGCGTGCTGTTTTTGGCGTGGGTATTCTTATCGCGGCGAATAGGCTGTACGGAAGAACAGCCAAGGAAATACTAAGCTTTTGTAAAAGTAAAACGGCCATTCTATCGGGAATCAGCTTTTTAGCATATTTACTGTACTATATAATAACCGTTTGCGCAGGATGCGAGAGGATTGTCGGGGTTCCGGAAAACCTGTTATTTGCTGGGATTGTGCTGCAACAGATAACAACAGGCTTTTACGAGGAGTTGAATTATCGATTTCTGATTCTGGAAGGATATTTTTACGGGGCTGAAACTGCCCAGAACCGACGATTATATGCAATGATTAGTTCCTTTGTTTTTGGATTGGCGCATGTTGCGACCGGTTGGAATGCAACTGCATTCTTCTTGCCCGGGACGATCGGGTTTGCGTTTGCTGTCATATATCTAAAGTCAAGGAATCTTGTTGTGCCAATGCTGCTGCACTTTGTTTATAATATCGTTGCAAATGTGACGCCCTATATTGAATGGAATCACTCTGCGCTATTCTTGAGTATGAATTCCGGGATTGAAATTGCGCTTGCAATGATGGGGATCATATCACTCGTTATCCTGATGCAAAATAAAGCTAGATCAGTGGCGGGCAAGACCGATTTTCAACGCTAAAACCGCTGTTCATCGGGCAAATGCCCGCTCTGCGAGAACGAACGCCCCGGACACATGGAGTGCCCGGGACGTTTTGCACTGCCGTTTTATGCTGAAATTGCTTCGCCTCGAAGCCGTTCTTTCCATAGAAAACTCGGCAGGAACGATATGCCGTTTAGCAATCGTATGTCTTAGGGATGGTACCCCGAAGACGGTCGGAGCCTTTCGGGAACGTTAATTCGCTTCCCATAGCATACAATGAAAACTAAGAATCGCATGACACTTGGACGCAACAAAAACTGCGCTGCCGCAACGGTTTGCGGCAGCGCAGTGATTTTTTGCAGACGACCCGATTAACGGAGCGCTTACTGCTTCTTGTTCAGCAACTCCTGCTTGGCCTTTTCAATGGAGTTCACAATGGGGATATAGCCGGTGCAGCGGCAAAGATTGCCAGCGATGGCTTCTTTGATCTCCTCACGCGTTGGATCAGGATTCTGCTGGAGCAGCGCATAGGCGCTCATGAGCATGCCGGGCGTGCAGAAACCGCATTGCACAGCGCCGTGATCGATGAAGCAGCGCTGGAGTACCGCGCCGATCTCGGTTTCGCTGAGTCCCTCGACGGTCATGATGTCCGCGTCCTGCATTTGGCCGGCGGCAACGAGACAGCTCGTGACCGCAACTCCGTTGATCACAACGGTACATGCGCCGCATTCGCCGACGCCGCAGCCTTCTTTTGTGCCGCGGAGGGCAAGGTCATTGCGAAGGACGTCGAGCATACGGTCGCACGGATCCGCCTCGATCGTGTACGCTTTTCGATTCAACCGAAATGAGATTGTCTTTTTCATTGTTCATCCTCCAACAGCAGTTCGCTCAGAATACGCTCCGTCATGTTGCGGCAGACGGGCTGCTTGAACGTGGTGGACTTGCGGATGCCCGCGATCTCGGGGATCTTATCGGACAGCGCCTTGGCGACAGCCTTGACCGAAGCGGCGTCTGGCTTTTTGCCAAGCAGCAGCGCGTTGACATCCTGGAACGTCATGGGACGCGGGAACGTCGCTCCGACGGTGATGTTAAAGTCGTCGACAACGCCGTTTTCATCGCGATGCAGGATCGTGGCGATGGTCATACGGGAGATGGCGAGCGCCTTGCGGCGGCCGAGCTTCCAGAAATGGGTGACCTCGTCAGCAGGGAGCTTCCGGATCCGAACGGCAAGCACGAGATCACGGTCGGACAACGCTGTTCTGTACGGTTTTTCGATAACTTCGGACAGCGGGATCAGGACGGTTTCGCCGTTTCTCCGCACCTCGAGCACCGCGCCTAGCACTGCGAGCGCCCCCAGAGAGTCGGCCGCAGGAGAGGCGTTGCAGATGTTGCCGGCGATCGTTGCATGATCGCGGATCTGGCGGGAACCGACCGTGCGGCAGGCCATGGCAAGTACGTTTGCGTGCGACTGGATCAGCGCGGAGGTCTCGATCTCCGTATGGGTCGTGCCTGCGCCGATGCGGATCGTATCGCCTTCCTCCGTGATGCCGCGAAGCTCGGGAAGATGGTAAATATCGACGACGGAGTGCTCGGCGTAACGGTCGTCCTCGCGGGCGTAGACCATAACGTCCGTGCCGCCTGCGAGAAGAAGGACGGGGCCGTTCAGCTCGGCAAGCAGACGCTCTGCATCCGACAGGGTATCAGGACGGTAGTAGGCCTTGTATTTCATTGCTTACGCCTCCTTGTCAAAGAGTTCCTGGCCGGCAAAGAACACCTTGTCCAGATCCGCGGGCAGAGTGTTGATGTAACCGGGCTTGCTGAGCGCGTGGTTAATCGCGCAGGTGATAGCGCCGACGCCGGGCTCCGTCGCGGGCTCGCCGAGGGAGCGGCCGCCGAAAGCGGAACGCGGATCCGGATGCTCGTCGAGCAGCGGGACATTCTCCGGCACGTCCATCGCGGTCGGGATGATGTAGTTTTCGAAGTTTGTGTTCTTGAGGCGCGCGGTCTTTCTGTCAAGGCCGAGATCCTCGAACAGCGCCATGCCCTCTGCCATGACCATACCGCCGTAAATCTGACCTTTGGCCATTTCCGGATTGATGGCGCGGCCCATATCGTGACAGGCGACCATCTTCAGCACCTCGACCGTGCCGCAGTCCAGATCGACCTCGACCTCCGCGATATGGCAGGAGTAGGTGTAAGTATAGAAGGGCTCGCCGGTGTGGCCGTCCCAGTTGAGCAGCGGTACGGAGTAGGTGCCGGCCGCCATCGGCGTCTTATTCAGACTGTAGCAGGCCTTGACCGCCTCGGGGAAGCTGATATCCATGTCGGCAAAGCGCACACGGTCATTCTCAAAGACGATATCATCCACGGGCTTTTTGTAAACGATCGCACAGGCGTCTGCGATGATCTTGTGGATCTGGTCGCAGGCATCGCGGATCGCCATGCCGCCCATAAATGTTCCGCGCGAAGCGATGCACGCGCCGGTGATGGGGGAGCGGGAAGTGTCGGTCTCGCCCATGGTGATGCGGGCAAACGGAACGCCCATGCCCTCGGCCGCCATTTCGCCCTGCGCCGTGCGAAGTCCCTGGCCAAGCTCCGTGAGACCGATGTTCACATGCACGTTCGCATCCGGTAGCACCTCGATCAGCACGCGGCTGACGTCGAATCCGTTGCCGTCCGCGCCGACGCTCGCACCGCGCATGGAGGTCGCAATGCCGATGCCGCGGCGTTTTCTGCGGCTGCGGTCGCGATTCTCCTCGGTGTACTGCGCGTATTTGCGCTCGTAGTCCATCTCCGCAACGGCCTTTTCCATGACCGAACGAATGCTGACCTCGTGGAAATCGAGTTTATGTCCGCACGGACTGACGTCGCCGTTTTCGAGCAGATTGCGGCGGCGGATCTCGAGCGGCGTGATGCCGATTTTGTCGGCCAGAATATCCAGCGTGTTTTCAAGCGCGAAAATGGCCTGCGGTGTGCCGAAGCCGCGCATGGAGCCGGTGTGAACGTTGTTTGTGATAACGGCTTCCGCATCATAGTCGAGACTGTCCATGCGGTAGGGGCCGGGGCCGAGCGTCGCGGTCTTGTACATGACCGGAGGCGACATGTTGATGTAAGCGCCGCAGTCGCCGAGCGCAAAGCACTTGAGCCCTTTGATGTGGCCTTCCTTGTCGGCGCCGAGCTTGATATCAAAGGTGATTGGGTGGCGTTTGTAGCTCTCGACGATCGATTCTTCACGGGTGAGACGGTAGCGCACGGGGCGGCCGGTCTTGAGCGCGATGAGCGCCGCGCGCACACCCATGGCCTCCGCACATTCGATCTTTCCGCCGAAGGAACCGCCGATCGTATCAGGACGGATGATGATCTGCGAAATGGGCAGATTGAGCACACGGTGTACGGACTCGCGCAGATTGTACGGCGCCTGAAGCGAACCCATGATCGTGACTTCCTGACGGTACGGGCTGGGGACCGCGGTGACGGCCTCCGGCTCGATGTAGGCGTGCTCTACGAACTGCGTCTCGTAGTGCGTCTCAACAACGATGTCGGACTCAGCAAGGCTCTTTTCAATATCGCCCTTCTTGGCATGAACGCCGCCGCATATGTTGTTCGGGTAGTCGGGGTTGATGACCTGCTCGTTGTCGATCGCGGTTTTCGGGTCGCCGAGCACGGGGAGCGGTTCATACTCGACCTTGACGAGCTTTGCCGCTTCGTCCGCCTGCCGCTGCGTATCTGCCGCGACGACGGCGATCACATCGCCAAGGAACCGCGTCATGTCGTCGGCAAGAACATATTGATCGATAAATAGCTCGCCGATCATTTTTGCGCCGGGAATGTCTTTCGCCGTCACGACACAAGCAACGCCGGGCATATTTGCCGCTGCCTCTGTATCGACGGAAAGGATTTTAGCGTGAGCGTATTCTGCGTGAACGCCTTTGCAGTACAGCATGCCGGGAAGCCGAATATCGTCGCCGAATTCCGCTTTGCCGGTTACCTTTGCGAGCGCTTCGATACGTTCCACCGAAGTACCTACGGTATGCATGGCAATATCGTCTCCTTTTTCGTCTACTTTGCGTTAGTGTGTTTTAAGTGCATTTAGATGTGATAGACCCGCACTTTCTGCAATCCATTGTAACCGATTTCATGCGTCCTGTCCATCCCACGAATTATCTTTTTTGAGAATAACGAAAGCTGCAGATCAAGGCCGGTTTGGTGCCGATTTGGTCACAAGAAGAGAATTGAAGTGAATGGATGCAAATGGAACTTGGAAAACATACGGGCCGCTCCTGCACGGGCAGGAAACGGTCCGCTTTGTCGAAATCGCGCTGTAACTGTTTACGCGCAGCGCAGATAAACCGCGTTCAATACCAAACGAGTCGGAACAGCTGCTTGGGACAGCGCTCCGCACAGAGCCCGCAGCCGGAGCAATTCGACGGCGTGAGGACGATCCGCCCGTCGGGGGCGCGGGAGATCGCGTGATAGAGGCAGCTGTCCGCGCAAAGCGAGCAGGCGTCGCAGCAGTCCTCAGTCATCGATGCGCGCAGGGGACGGGGATTGATGTCCTCGTAGGGATGCAGACCGGCAAGCGCCGCACCGCGGATCTCCTCGATGTCGGAATAGCCGTGGCCGCGCATCCACGTTTCCAGATCGTTCAAAACGTCCGTAATGACCTGATAGCCGTGGAGCTGAATGACGGACGCAAGCTGAACGCAGGTTGCGCCGAGCATGAGAAATTCCAGCGCGTTTTTTGCAGAGGAAATGCCGCCCGTGCTGCAGATCTCCAGCGGCGAATACTGACGGATCGCAGCGGTCGCCGCGAGCGAGGCCGGACGGATACAGTCTCCGGAGTATCCGCCGAAGGTCTCCATCTTGGTCCGCTGCGTCTCGATATCAACGCCGCAGAGACCGCGCAGCGCATCGATGGCGGAGACGGCGGCAACGCCCGCGCTTTGGATCGAGCGCAGAAAGTCGGGCGAGGCCGCGGCTTCATAGGAGAGCTTGACCATGACCGGAATATGAACGGTTTTCACCACGGCGCCGACAAAAGCCTCGATGTCCGGCGTGTGGCTCGCGATGTGCTGGTTCCGGCAGCCGATCGGCGCAGAGATGCTGATCTCAATGGCGTCGGCACCCATACGCTCAACGCGGGATGCAAGGTATGCAAGTTCGGAGGCCGAAGAGCCCCAGATGCTGCAGATCAGCTTGCTGTCGCCCTTTTTGACGGTCTCCAGTTCGGATTCCCATTGCTCGATGAGCAAATTGGAGTAGAGGGTCGTGTTCAGAAGCCGGTCTTCCTCGACAAAGATGCGCGGACAGATGCGTTCATGCGCTTCCAGTGTGATCGTCTCCGTACAGACAGCCGCAGCGCCCGCGTCGATGCTGCGCTGGATGGATGCACCGTCGCGCGACCACGGGCCGGAAGCGACGAGAATCGGGTTTTTTAGAGAAAGCCCCATAAAGCGCACGGGAAATGACACGGAAGAGCACCTCCATTCAATATCTTTCGATCGCTTAAGTATATGTCAGTCAAACAGCTCGTAAATGTGTTTCTGGTTGCCGCAGGAGCGCCGGATCTTCACTTTCGGCTGAAGCACCATTTCCTGCGGGACGCCGAGATCGAGCGCCTGGTTCTCGATCCGGTCAAAGAGCATTCGTGCGGCCGCCATGCCGAGCTTTGCTGCGGGCAGTTCCAGCCCGGTCAGCGGCGGCGTGACGATGGAACAGGTCGGCGAATCCGAAAGACTTGCAAGCGCAAGGCGGGAAGGAATATCGATCCCGTTGTCCTGCGCCGCCTTGAGGATGCCGAAGGCCTGTTCGTGACTTGCCGCAACGATCGCATTGGGAAGAACGTCTTTTTGCATGATGCGCTGCGCAGCGATATAGCCGCCCTGCACGGTCGATTCCGCAAGCGTTTCCTGAAAATGCTCGGATGACAGTCCGGCCTCCCAGAAAGCGTGACGCAGTCCGTCGCGGATCTGTTCGGACTCGCTCACCTGCTGACGATCCAAAATCAGATGGAACGTTCGATGCCCGAGCGAAAGCAGATGCCGGAGCAGCCGGTAAGCACCCTCTTCAAAATCAATATAACACAGCGTGTCGCAGCCGCCAATGCGGTTTTTTCCGATGTGTACGCGCGGGATGTCGCAGCTCAGAGGTACAGCGTCCTGTCCCCCGAGCTTGGAACAGACGAGGATCATGCCGTCGATGCGCCGCGTTTCGGCCATTTTCAGGTATTCGGCCTCGATCTGTTCGTCACTGTGCGTATCGCAGAAAAACACGGCGTACCCCTTGCTGCGGGAGATGGTCTCAATGCCGCTCGTGATCTGCTGATAAAAACTGGATTCAATGGTCGGGATCAGAAGAGAAATGATGTTGGACTTGCCGAGGTTCAACCCCCTTGCGAACCAGTTGGGCGTATAGTCCTGTTCGCGCATCACAGCAAGCACGCGTTCACGCGTCTCCGGGAGCACCTGCTCGGGATGATTGAGTACGCGCGAGATCGTTGCGACCGAAACGCCGGCCATTTCCGCTACTTTTCGAATATTCATGTTTCGTCCCCGTCGCCAATACCGTTGGATTTCTGAATGATGCAAAAAGTATAGCATGAATTCGCGCGCCGATTCAAGCATAGAATACGCAAATATATATTAGTAGCCGTTCTTCAAAATTCACTGTGCGTTCATTTTTTTGCCGTAATCCATTGACAAAGGGGAAGGAGCAGGATAGAATAATTGCATAAAAATTGAAAGTGGTTACATCAATTCGAATCATCAGTTTGGCACACGGGTGCCACAAAATTACGGCCTAACACGATCCCGAAAGAACCGGAAAAGAAAACGGAATTACATAGCTTGCTGTTTTCCGCGTAATGCGGTTACAGGATAGATAGATGGATGAACCGGCGGAACTCGAAACTCACCAAAATTTTGAATGGGAGGCTTTTTTCATGGAAGCAAATGTGAAAAAAGAGCATTTCGACATTGACTATACCTTTGAACGCGTTCCCGAAACGAACCGCAAAGGTTTCTGGTCCATGTTCGTCATCATGTTGGGCTTTACTTTCTTCTCCGCGAGCATGTGGACCGGCGTTGAGCTGGCGAACGGTCTGGATTTCACCGGA
>HF985541.1:31460-37991 GCA_000432015.1 Clostridium sp. CAG:1024
GCCGGATTCCTGCTGGCGGTCCTCATCGGCGGCGCAGTCCTTTCGGCATACTGCGGCGTGCTCGGCTATGTCGGCGCAAAGACGGGTCTGAACTTTGACCTTCTCTGCCACCGTGCATTCGGCACGAAGGGCTCCTATCTGCCCTCTCTGATGATCTCTCTGACCCAGATCGGCTGGTGCGGCGTTGGCTTGGCCATGTTCGCCTACCCGATGAAGGAGGTCTTCTTCCCGAACGCCGGCAACGGTCTGCTCTGGCTGATGGTCATCATCATCGGCGTCTGCATCACCTGCTCCGCATACTTCGGCGTGAAGGGTCTTGAGATCGTTTCTTGGGTCTCTGTTCCGCTGATCGCGATCCTCGGCGGCTACGCCATGATCAAGGCGACCATCGACGGCGGCGGCATGACGGCGATCTTCGCAAAGAGCACCGGTGGCCTCACGCTCTTCGGCGGCATTGCACTGGTCATCGGTTCGTTCGTCTCCGGCGGTACGGCCACACCGAACTTCGTTCGTTTCTCCAAGATCAAGCCCGCTGTCTGGACGACGATCATCGCGTTCTTCCTCGGCAACACCCTGATGTTCTTCTTCGGCGGCGTTGCAGGTGCTTTCACCGGCAAGAACGACATCTTCTTCGTCATGGCTGAGATGGGTCTGATGATCCCCGCGATCTTCGTTCTCGGCGCCAACATCTGGACGACGAACGACAACGGCCTGTACACCGGCGCGCTGGGTCTGTCCAACATCACCAAGGTTCGCAAGCGCCCCATGGTTCTTGCGGCTGGCGCTCTGAGCATCGTGCTCGCAATCTGGCTGTACAACAACTTCTGCAACTGGCTGACCATCCTGAACGCGACCCTGCCCCCGATTGGTGTCATCATCGTTGTGGACTTTTTCCGTCATCGTGACCGCTACATGTCCGACGATGTGAAGCTCCGCACGGTCAACTGGGGTTCCATCGCAGGCGTCGTCGGCGGCGCGCTCGTCGGCAACCTCGTGCATTGGGGTATCTCTGCTGTTAACGCCATGATCGCAGCCGTCATCTGCTACTTCATCGCAGAGATCGTCTACAACAAGAAGCAGGCGTAAACAAGAATCAAATCTTGCCCGGTTTTCCATTGAATCAAGAGAGGCCGTTCCGAGAGGGACGGCCTCTTTTTTGCGCCGCTGCGCATCAAATTGGACAGCGCGATGTGTGCGGCAGCAATACAGCAGCATCGTTTTCCGGTGTGCGTACGGGCCTGTTCTCTGTACTGCTCGCAGCATGGAGGCCAACACGGGAATTGACGTTTGCGAAAAAAGCGTGCGTCGGAACCAGCCGTATCAAAAGCCTTTTCACGGCGCCCCCGCGTACAGGAAACGATGACGTTGACGTGGTGCGCCGGGGATACCAACGGGATAGCAGACGCTCCCCGTCCGCCAGAGACAGCGGCGCATCCGAAAAGTTCGAGGGGCTTCCTTCGTGTGTGCGGGATCGGGTGATGTATAGCGTGTGAGTTCCGCTCGCCGCGCGTACAAGCGCAAAAGCCGCATACGGGTCAGAGAAACAGTCGCCGACGGTTCTATACCGCGGCTTCCTTGTGAACAAGCCGCCCCCAAAAGAGGAAGCAGCCGGCGGGTGTTTTCGCCGACTGCTTGATTGGTGAATCGCACTTGCATAGTATTGTCGCCGCACTCCGCGCCGGAGCGCGGCGTGGTGTGACGCCAGAAAAGACGTGTCAGATGTACAGCGACTGCTTCTTCTCGGTCGTTGCAATGATGCGGCCGTCGCGGATCACATACAGTCTCGCGGGCTGGAGACGAATCGCGGAACGAATGTCCTCTGCGTCGATGACGACAAGGTTTGCACGGCAGCCAACGTCCGTGCCGTAGTTTTCGAGACGCAGAATCTTTGCGCCGTCAACGGTGAGCATATCGTACACCTTCTCGATCTCGTCGGGCATGCTCATCGCGAGCGTGTGTGCAGAGATGTTTGCGACCTCAAGCATATCCGCGTTGCCGAAGGGATAGAACGCATCGTTTACGCAGTCCTGACCGAACGCCACGGTAATGCCCGCCTTGAGCAGCTCTTTGACGCGGGTCGTTCCGCGCGGAACAAGCCGCTGGCCCCATTCGCGTCCCTGCACGATAAGATTCGTGACGGGGTTTGTGATGAAGTGGATGCCCGCTTTGGCGCACTTTTCGATCAGGTACGCAGCGTAGTGGTTGTCATAAGCGCCGAGCGCACAGGTGTGACCCGCAGTCACGCGGCCATGCCACCCGCGCTTGACCGTCTCGTCAGCGACCATTTCAAGCGTTCGATAGAACGGGTCGAGCGTTTCGTCAACGTGCATGTCAATGTCTGCATCGTATTTTTCCGCAATGTCAAAGCAGAGCTTCACATGCTTAAGGGAATCCTCGGGGCTGTTCTCGTTCGCAGGCATACCGCCGACGATCGTTGCGCCCATTTCCATGGCTTCCCACATGAGCTTGTCGCAGCCGGGATCCTTCAGGATGCCCTCCTGCGGGAATGCAATGACCTGAATGTCCATTGCGTCTTTGTACTTTTCTTTGAGCGCGAGAACGCCTTTCATCGGCATGAGACCGCCGATGGTGTCAACGTCAACGTGCGTGCGCATGGTCTGCGTACCGTTCTGAATGCCCATGCGGACAACATCCTCGCTGCGCTCCAGAATATCTTCGAGCGTATAGTTCTTTTTGCGCGCCCAGATCATCTCGATCGCGCCGAAGAGCGTACCCGCCGCGTTCTTTTCACAGGAGTCAAAGATATTGACTTTATCCAGATGGATATGCGGATCAATAAAGGCAGGGGAAACGAGTTTGCCGTTCGCATCGATCACGGTTTCGGCAGCGACATCGATTTTCGGCGCTACTTCTTTGATAAAACCGTTGTCAATCGCAATGTCGACCAGAGTTTCTTTCCCACGGAGTCGGGCATTCTTCAATAGCAGTTGCATGATGGTACGTGAGATCCTTTCTGTTTCGGAATTGTGTCGAAGAGACGAAATGAACAGAGCCGCATCCTGCCGTAAAACGACAAGACAGACTACCATTGCTATTTTACCAATCCCGCTTCGGCCTGTCAATGAAAGCCGTGTAACTGCTTACAAACGGATTACAGGAGCAGCAGACGGCATACGATGGTGATTTTGTGAGCAGAAGACGGCAAGCGGCAGTGAAATACCGAACGTTCAGCACGAAAAGCTGCGCCGACATGAAGAAAAGCGCAAAACAAAAGAGAGCACAAGCGGCTCTCTTTGCTGGAGCTGATGAGCAGATTCGAACTGCCTACCTCTTCATTACCAATGAAGTGCTCTACCGACTGAGCTACATCAGCATCGCTATTTCAATATGTTGCGGATTCGCAACAAACCCATTATAGCGAATGCTTGCCGGTTTGGCAAGAGTTTTTTGCATGTTTTCGGCGACAATTTCAATCAGTTTTCCGCGCGGATCAGGCTTTCAACAGCTTTTACACAGGGCAGCCGTCGAATCTCCTCGAGCGCGGCCTGCACGCTGAGCTCATGCGCCTCGTGCGTCATGAACGAAATGTGGGAAGACCCGCCGTTTGCCTCGCCGAGCTGGAGCACGTCCTTGAGCGACACGCCGTGCGCGGCAAAGCTCTGCGCGATCGCGGCCATGGTGCCGGGTTCGTCATATACCTCGATACGCGCACAGTAGATGCAGCGAAAGTCCCGTACAAGCTCGATCTCGCGACTCATGGCGGCATCGTTGCGGAATGTCATGTAGCGGTGATGTCCGACCGCATGGCAGGCGTAAACAATATCCGATACAACAGCGGAGGCGGTAGGCATACGGCCTGCACCGCGGCCATAGAGCATAATATCATCGACTGCGTGTCCCGTCAGAAAGACCGCGTTGAAAACGCCGCGCACGGAGGCGAGCGGATGTGTTTTCCGGATCATGGTCGGGTGGACGCGCACCTCGATGCGGGGTCCCGTTTTTTTACCGATGGCAAGGAGTTTGATCTCATAACCGAGGAGCTTCGCTGTCTCAAAATCGGCTTTGGTGAGCTTTGTGATGCCTTCACGATAGATCACATCGACAGGCATGTGCGCGTGGAACGCCATGGACGAGAGGATGGAGAGCTTGTAAACCGCGTCGAAAGCCTCGATATCGGCGGTAGGATCCGCTTCGGCATACCCAAGCCGCTGCGCCTCAGCAAGCGCGTCCGAAAAGTCCTTGCCCTCTTCGCTCATTTTCGTGAGGATATAATTTGTTGTGCCGTTGATGATCCCCATAACGCGGGTAAGATTGTTTGCCTGCATGGAGTCCGTGATTGTGCGGAGAACGGGAATGCCACCGCCTACAGTTCCTTCAAAATACAGGCCCGCGCCCGACGATTTCGCCGCGGCTTCAAATTCAAACCAGAACTTGCTGATGACCTCCTTGTTGGAGGTGACGACTGTTTTCCCGGCCTCCAGCGCGCGCAGAATATAGCTGCGGGCTGGCTCAACGCCGCCCATGCATTCTACGACAACGGAAACGGAAGCATCCGAAAGAATGTCGTCATAGTCCGTGGTAAACAGGGCTCGGGGCGCAAGTCCGAGAAGAGACGCGCGCTCGATGTCGCGAACCAGAATGTGCGAAACGCAGAGGTCGAGCGACTCGCGATGCATGAGATCGCCGTGATTCTCCGTTAGAATGCGATATACGCCGGTGCCGACCGTGCCGAAGCCGAGGATAGCCAGTTGATACTGTTTCATGCGGAAAAAGCCTTTCAGTCAAATCACGGTTGTTTGTTCAGTTCTCCATGGCGGCGCCGATCGCAACGGCAAAGGGCGCATGCTCCGGTACGATAAAGCGGACATGATGCAGCGCGGCTACCTCGTCCAGGCTGCGCGCCGCCGCAGGCCAGTCGCTGATCGTTCCGACGAGAACGATGGAGCGGGTGAGACGCTTTTTGACGGCAAAAGCGGCCATGACGCCGATGCTTTCAAACACGAGATTGCAAAGGCCGGCGGCAAGATCCTCGCGCGTAATGTTCGCACCGGTCTTTGCAAGATTTGCAACCGTAGAGGTCGGCGTAAGATCCGGCAGAACGCCTGCACAGACGTCCTTCAGCTGAAGATCGACATGCGAAAGATCACCGCTTTGCGCCAGCCGGGAGAATTCGTCCATATCGGTCACGCCGCACAGCCGCGCGGCAAGGCTCTGCATGGTGCCGCCGCCGAGCCCGGTGCCGCCGACATGCCAGGAGCGGAAAGGTGTGACGCGGACAAAGGAAGTTCCCGTACCAAGGCTGACGACGAGGCAATTGGGCTTCTTTGCCAGGTGGCTTGCACCGCGCGAGAGCGAGGCAAACTCATCCGCGTGTTTCGTGGGAAGCGACAGAATATCGCCCTGAACCGAAGCCGATCCGACGCCCGTAATGGCAATGCGGGCGGCGTTTTCGGCGCCGAGACGCTGAATGGCCGCCTCAAGGCTTTCGGTGTCCTCTTTGCGCAGGGTGCGCAGGCAGCGGCCGTTTTTGACGAGGGCGAGCTTTGTCGCCGAAGCGCCGAAGTCGATGCCGAGCACGAGCTCACGCGGCTGCAATGCAGCAAGCACCGCAGGAACGATGATGATCGCAGCGCCGAGTTCGATCAAGCCGTTGACGCCGATAAGCGTCATGTAGATCGTTTCAATGAGACTACCGTTGATGATGGCGGAAAACAGCTTGAGAGCGGACAAGACGAGCACTGTGTTTGTCAGCGTTGCCGCGGCGGCAGACAGCGCACCGACGACATAGGGCTTGCATTTTGCCTTGCGCAGCCCGGCAGCGGCAAAACCTGCCACCGCGCCGACGATGACACGCGGAACAAGAGAGATCAGCGGATTTGTAAACGGCGCCCACAGCGGATTTGTAAATGCGCGTATCACGCAGGTCGCGCCCCAAACGAACCCGAGCCATGCGCCGTACTTCCAGCCGAGAAGCACACCGCCGATCGCAACGACGATATGCAGCGTTGTGATTTCGATCAGGCCATAATAAATGTAGCCGGTATACGGAATAACGGTCATGACAATGATTAGAGCTGACAGTACAGCGGCCATTGTAAATGCGCGTAGGTTTTGACGTTTCATGGGCTTTGGCATTGAATAGTACCTCCATTTCCGTGATCGCCGGCGTACAGTTCTATATTCCGGCAAAAGGCCGTGTGGCGGCGCAGCGCGTTTCGACGAATGCCGCCTCTCGATAATTGTATATTGTTTTCACGGATATGGCAATGCAAAAGGCGCAAACTATCTGAAAATGATTGAAGGGAGCGGCAGAATGAAACGACAGGATCATGTGGGGACGCAGGGGGAACGAAAGCCTTCCGTTGCGGCGACGGCGGGATTTGTCCTTGTGACGGTCCTGCTTGCATATGGCGCGGCGAGACTGCTGTTCGGCACGATCTCCAGAGAGTTCACAAAAGAGGAGGCGTCCATGGAAACGCCGGCGGCAGCCGCGGAAGGACTGCAGCCGGGCAAGCAGACCGATGCGGCGCAAGCGGTATTCACACCGTCGCCCGCAGAACTTCGCACGCA
>HF985541.1:37996-38843 GCA_000432015.1 Clostridium sp. CAG:1024
GGTCCCCCGCAGAACTTCCCACGCAAAAACCGCCAAAGGAAAGCGTCGCGCCGGAGACAACGGAAGAACAGCCGGAGAGAACGCCTTTGCCGCACGGGACTGTCCTGCCGGAAGGGCTGCCGGAAGAACTGCCGGCAGCGGCGATCGGCGTGCAATCGGCTCCACAGCAGTTTTCCCGCGGCGCGCTGGATCTGGTATTCGGCATGACCGATACAGAGGGAAACATCGAATGCGTCGCCGTGCTCGTTTCGGCAGACGAAAGAACCACGCTGCTTTCGCTGCCCGGAAATTGCCGGACGGCTGGCGGCGCGCTGCTGTCCGAGTATGCAGGAGAACAACTGCTCGAGGCCGTCGGAGAGGTCGTTCCGGTACGGTATGAGACCTATGCCTATATTTCGAAAACGAATGCGGCGGATTGCATCGACGCGCTTGGTTCGCTGTTCATCGCCGGAAAGCTGAGGACGGGAGAGGAAACGCTGGCGTATCTGGACAGCACAGGAAAGGACCCCCTGCTGACCGCAGAGCGCTTTGCCGTTATTTTGCAGGCATTGACTGAGAAACTGCACGAACTGCCGCTGCTGCGGATGCTTGCTGCGAAGAATGTCCTGCAAGCGGCGGTCAAAACCAATTTGAAGGAAAAAACGGGCTGGGCGCTTTATCGAAGCCTGGTGAAGACAGACACGGAAGCGATCCGCCGCCGGACAATCCCGGTGGACTCGGCATTGATCGACGGGCGGCGCTGCTATATGCCGGATGAAACGCTCATGGAAAGTTTATTTGAAGAACTATACAAATCCTGACAAAAAAACATTGACACCAAAGCAAAGTTAGTCTATACTCATAAATG
>HF985542.1:0-3316 GCA_000432015.1 Clostridium sp. CAG:1024
CGTGTACTCGGCTCGCTGCGGAACCGGACGTTTCCCGTCGTCACGCCGATGCCGAGCGCTTCGAACGGATACGGGTCGAGCGCGACATATTTTCCGAGCACATACCCGGTTTTCCCGCCGGAGGTCTCGACTTCCAGCCAGTCGCCGCGCAGGGAAACGATGCTCAGACGGTCGCCGTTTTTCAGCGTGGCCGTCACATCGTCCGCGGTTGACGGACCGCTTCGAAGGTTCAGCTTTCGTGCGCTCACGGCGCCGGCGGCAAACGGATCGTCCTCCGCGGCCATGACGGCGCGCGGTGATACGGACAGGCAGAGAAGGGACAGCAAAAGCCAACAGACAGATCGAAACAACAGGTTTTTTATCGGGCGCACGGCGCATACCTCCGCTTGATGGATTTCTGTGATTACTATATTCATGGATACGGCCCGATGAGACCTGCGAAAAAAGGGTGTGTCAAAGCAAGACAAGTTCGGAATATAAATAGACCTCCCGCGTGAAGGTCTGACAAAAGAACGAGCCGCGGGCAAGATCGTGCCGCCTGCGCAGCTGCCGCCGCATGGGAACAGAAGCGGGGATGCGGACGGATGGTATTTTCGCATGCCGCAGAAAGTGCTATACTATGAAAAACGACACAAGGAGTACAGGGAACAGCGTATGGAAATCAGCCTTCGGCCGATCACGGAAGACAACTTTATCGACGCATTCAATTTGAAGCTTGCAAGGGAACAGGAGCGCTTTGTTTCGCATCCGATCCGTAGTCTTGCACAGGCCTATGTTTACCGGGAGCAGTGTCAACCGTTCGGCATCTATCAGGGGGAACGGATGGTCGGGTATGTGATGGTGATTTATGACTATGACGTTCCGGAATACGACGTCTGGCATATGATGATCGACGAGGCGCAGCAGGGCAAGGGCTATGGAAAAGCGGCGCTTGCGCAAGTGCTGGCGTATATCGGTCAAAAGCCGTTCGGAGACTCCGGCAGGATTGCCCTGACCTGCAACCGCGATAACGCAAAGGCGCTTGCACTGTATCGTGCCGCGGGCTTCGCGCCCTCCGGAAACGAGGACGAAGATGAGATCGAACTCGTTTTGAACATATAGCGCAGCGGCACAGGGGGAAACAAGTTTTTTACTTACAGGAAAGAAACAAAAAAAGACTTGCGGGGCGGTTTGTTTTGCGGCGGAACGTTGATTCCCTGCGCGCCCTGCGGATCACATGAACAACGGGCGGCTCCATGCGGGCCGTCCGTTGTTCGTTTTGCCGGTTCGTTACCGTCTGCCGAGATACCGGAAGACGCGGCGGCAATACGCCCGGTACGGCGCGCCGAACGCCTCCGTGAGGTATCGTTCCTCCTGTAGGATCTGCATGTGCAGCATGACGATGGCGAACAGCGAAAATACCGCCGTGAGCGGGTTGCAGTACAGAAGCAAAACACCGAGATATTGCAGGTCAAAGCCAAGAAACGCCGGGTTGCGACTGACTTTGTAAATGCCCGTCGTGACGAGCGCGGTCTTGTCTTTGTCCGGAATGCCGGCGCGCCAGCTGTCCCGCATGCAGACAACGGCGAGAAGAAAGAACAGGTCGCCGAGCAGTCCGACGAGAAAACCGGAAAAGCGTGCGCCCGCGGGCAGACAGCTCCAGTCGAGTACGATGGACAGCAGTTGTGCAGCGACCACGCCGAGCGTTGCGATACTCATCAGCAGCTCGACGGTATGAATGCTTTTTTCCTTTCTGCGGCCGATCTGCCGCGTCTGAATGCCGCGCCGTTTTTGCAGCAGCGCTTTTGCAAAGCAGATTCCGTAGAACACTGCCAGCACAAGCAGCGTCAGCAGCGCATACGTCAGCGAGGGGCGTGTCGAATGGTTCATTGCGGTTCCTCCTCTATTGCGGCGATCGTGTTTGCCAGCCGCCGCAGCGCGGCGTTGCTGACCTTCTCTCCGGATGTATCGGGCATGGCGCGCACCTCGGCGTTATTTTTGCCTCCGACAGACGTTCTGCCTTGGCAGAGCGCAGGACCGGCATTGCTCGGTACGGCGTGCGGCAGGCTTCGTTTGCCTACGGTTACGGACGCTCTGCGCGGAAGTGCAGCATACCTTTGGCGCGCTGCGCTTCCACGGCGATGGTATAGGCGCCGCTTTCCGTGATGTTTACGGTAAAATCGGATGCCCCTTTGCTGTTGCCGCTGTAGATCGAGACGCCGTCCGGAGACAGGATGTCAAGGGACAGAGCGCCTTCCTCCACCTGCAGCTCCACCCGCAGAGTATCGCCTGCCTGCAGGGATAGCGTGTGTGAATCCGTTCCCTGCATCCGTTCAATGTCCAGCAGATAGGCGTCCGGGTTTTTCACGCGGCTGCCCGTAAAGTCCTCCCGGCTGCAGCCGGCGAATACGGTGATCCCCGCGGCGAGCAGCAGGGCGAACGCGGTAAACAACAAGACGGTTCGTTTCATTTCCAAGATCCTTTTCCGTTAGTCTTTGCGGGGCGTCGGATGCTCCGCCTGCGCCGGTTCACGGGGGGAACGCTTATGCCGTTTTGTTCGGCTCCGGCGGGCGGTTCCGCAGAAAGAACTGCGCCAAGTGTCGCTCCGCGAGCGCCATCACGTCGTCCTCCCGCTCCGGCTCGCGGTCACAGAGGTTGATCCAGACGGAGATCGGCAGGCAGAGCTCGGCCACCATGCTTTCGGGATCGCCGTCCGCGAGCGCTCCGCGTCCAATGAGAAAACGTACGAGCCCGGAAAAATACTGCATGACGTCCGTGTAATTCTGTTTTGTCTGCAATGCGGCCAGCCGGGGATTTCGAAACTGTTCGATGGTCAGGAGTTTTCGACCCCTGCAGATCAGCGGATCGTGAAGAATGAACCGCACCTGCGCAAGAATCGTCCGAATCATCGCGTCCTCGGTCAGGCGTTCCATCTCCGCGAGAAAGGCGGTGTTTGTCCAGTCGGCCTTTGTAAAGATCGAGTGCGTCTCGTAATGCGCCATGATGCTTTGCAGCAGGGAGTCCAAAATATCCTGCTTGCAGGCAAAATGACTGTACAGCGAGGCCTTTCGGATGCCGACCGCCGATGCGATCTCCGCAACGGACGTGGCCTCGTATCCCTGTACAGAGAACAGGGCGAGCGCGGTTTCAAGGATTCTTTCGCGTGTGGCGGCCTTGGCCGTATGCACCGACCTCTTGCAGCAGCAAATCTGACCTCGACAGTATACCTACCGAACGGTCGTTTGCCAAGGAGCGCATCGGGGATAGAGGGGGGAGTCGCCGATGTCGGAGGGACAAGGAAAGCGCATTCCCCGCCGCGCGTAAGAGGCCGTCAGAT
>HF985542.1:3333-6931 GCA_000432015.1 Clostridium sp. CAG:1024
AGATGACGGCCTCTTTTCGGCATGCGCCGCTGCCTTGCGGGATCTGAAACGGCGACACATGTTATATTTCTATCGCAGCGTTACCGCTTGCTGCGCGCCGAGAAATCTTCGTCGATGCGGGATTTCCACTTTGCAGAAAGCGGTGCATGCGCACGGACGGCGGACACGGCGTCGCTCAGCGAGTCGAAGTTCAGCGCGGTTCCCGGCGCGTCGCAGCAGTAGTTCGCCGCGCGATCCGCACCGATGCCGAGCCCACGCGCCGTCTGCACAGCGTCGATGTTTGCGCCGAGGAACAGAAACTCCCAGCCCGCCTCGGCTTTCTGCCGTTCGATCAGACTGCGAACCTCGTCTGCGGAATAGCGGCGGCTTGCATTCTCCATGCCGTCCGTGGTGATGATGAATACCGTGCGCTGTGGCACGTCCTCCGGCCGCGCATATTTGTGAACGTTGCGAATGTGACGGATCGCATCACCGATCGCGTCCAGCAGCGCCGTACTTCCGCAGGCCGTGTAGTCCCGTTCTGTCATTGCCGGGACCTTCTGCACCGGCACACGGTCGTGGAGCACGGTACTCTTATTGTTGAACAGGACTGTAGAAACATAAGCCGTTCCGCTCTCCTGTTTCTGTTTATCGATCATGGAATTGAATCCGCCGACGGTGTCGGTCTCCAGTCCGCACATAGAGCCGCTGCGATCCAGAATAAATACGATTTCCGCGATGTTGTTTCTGTTCTGCATGTATTTTGCCCTCCTTCTGTTCTGTATCCCCATCGTAGCAGAGAGGAGAGAGACGGAGGTCGCTTTCAAAGCGACATCTTCAGGCGCCGATCAGACTCTGGTCAAAGGCGAACAGTGCTTCATTGATCTCGAACACGCTGTAGTTCCCGCGGGAAACAAAGTATTCTACGATCAGATCGAACTTGCTCGCGTGCGACAGCGCGAAGCCCGCCTTTTCAAGCATCTGCCGCATCTCCGGCAGTGGAAGCTCCAGCGCAAGGCAGAATGCGATGGCGGTCGCTTTGGACGGCCGGTAGAGCGGGTCGGAGCGAATCTTTGAAAATAACTTCCGGTCGATATTCGCTTTTTTATAGCACTGCGCGTCGGTCATGCCGCGTTCATCGATCTTTCGCAGGAGCATTTCGGAGAAGCTTTCATCGAGGCGTGCCAACAGCGCGTCGAGCGAAACATCGGGGGACGGCGCTGTGCAGTTCTTGCGTTTTGTCGTTTCCTTTGGCGCGGTCTGCGCGTCGTTCTCCACACACCGGAGCACGGGAGCGGACGACGGCGGAAGGGGCGCGTTCCCGCATCGGGCCTGACGCGGACGGCGGGCGCTGTACTGCGCGGCAGATCCGCACTCGGCCTCCGCTGCATAGCGATCGTCGATATAGGAGGCGATGTCCGCAAACAGCTGCTCGCTGAGCCGGTATGCGGCCGTATCGAACACGACCAGATAGACCAGCATCTCATCCTCGAGCAAAAATGCGCCGATGGCGTGGATCGCGGTCTGCAAGGCAAGAGCCTTTGGACAGCCGAACGTTCCGGAGCCGATGAGCGGGAACGCGATGCTGGCGCAGCCGTGCGCCTTGGCAAGCTGAAGCGCGGAACGATAGCAGGATGCGAGCAGCGCAGGCGCATCCTGCGTTTCCCCGTCCCAAAGCGGGCCGACGGTGTGGATGATATAGCGCGCGGGCAGGGCAAAGCCCGGCGTGATCTTTGCGCAGCCGGTCTTGCAGCCGCCGAGCGCGGCGCAGGCTTCGGCAAGCGCGGGCCCTGCGGCACGGTGGATCGCGGCGTCTACGCCGCCCGCGCCGGACAGCGACGTATCCGTGGCGTTTACGACAGCGTCGACCGGCATACAGGTTATGTCGTTTCGAATGATGTGCAGCGGCATGGCGGCAGCTCCTTTCGATCAATGGAATACAACGGTCACGGCGTCCATTGGCAGCGGGACAGCGCGACGTGACGCTCATCGCGAAACGGTACGCCCTCTTCGGCGAGCAGAGCGGATTGCGCATCCCAGCCCGGAACGAGCCGCCCCGCATGGTTGACGACGCGGTGACAGGGGAAATCCCCATACAGCTCGGAGCCGTGCAGAACGCGGCCGACGACGCGCGCGTTTTTCGGCCGTCCGATGAGCGCGGCGATCTGGCCGTAGGTCGCGACACATCCGGCGGGGATCTCGCTTACGACGGATAGGATCTCATAGATCAGGGCTTCATCGAGCATCGGCGCGTTTCTCCTTTTCCGATACTATCATAGCACACAATGCCGGGGACGAAAACGCCGCGGGCCAAAAAGGCCCTATGCGGGACGCAGACGGCCGAAACGGCATATCTTGATATAGGGAGGTCCGAACGAATGGGCCGTCCGAAGGGGCGGCGCACCTCCCGCAGCAAATCATGACAGAAATGAGGATATGACATATGGCAAGACAGATCACGAACCAGGCGTCGCTGACCTACCAGTATGGCGGCGTCACAGCAAGCGCCGCGTCAAATATTGCAACGGCGATCTTACAGGAAACGCTCAGCGCGGTCAAGACCTCGCTTGATGCGGCATATCGCAGCGGGCAGGCGCTGACCTACATTCTGACGCTGACAAACAGCGGCAGCGCGGCGCTGACCAACGTGCAGGCAGTCGATGACCTCGGGACGTATACGCCCGCGGGCGGCACGGCTGCGGTCACGCCGCTGACATATACCGGCCCTGCGCTGCTCTATGTAAACGGCGCGCTCTCCGGTCCGATCACGCCCGCCGCGGCGGAGAATGCGATCACGTTTACGATCCCCTCGATCCCCGCCGGCGCAACGGCGATGATCCTCTACAAGGCACGCGTCAACGGGAACGCTCAGCTCGCTGCGGGAGCGTCCGTGCAGAATACCGTGACCGCGACCGCGGACGGTGTTGCGGAGTCTGTGAGCGCCGCGCATACGGTGACTGCGGAGGATTATGCGGATGTGAACATTGTCAAGGCGATGACGCCCCAGACGGTGACGGGCGGCAGCGTACTGACCTACACCTTCACGTTGTCCAACCGCGGAAACGCCCCGGCGACCAATGTGGTGCTGACGGATGCGTTTTCGCCCGCGCCGGCAAATATCACCGTGTCGATCAACGGCAAAGCCGTGCCGGCTGCGGATTACACCTATACCGACGGCGTGCTGACGCTCCCGGCGAGCGGCGCTGCGGCAACGCCTGGCGTTCCTGCTGCAAGCATCGTGCAGGACGCCGCGACCGGGGCTGTGACCGTGACGCCGGGTGAAACGACCGTGGTCGTGACCGGAACGGTCTGATCGCGGCGTACACTGCCGGAACGACCGTAAAACAGGACGAAGAAAACAGTCTGCTGCACGGAAAAGCGCGCCGAAGTCGATTCGGCGCGCTGTTTTGTATACGTTGGGGGGGAGGGAGACTGCGCTTATTTGTTGCGCAGGAAGGCCGGGACATCCAGCTTGTTTTTCGGACGTTCGGCGTAATTGCGGGGCAGATCGCCCTCGGTGAAGGTCGCCTCGCGCAGCGGCACGGGCTCTGCGACCGGTTCCTCTTCCATGACGTGCTGCATGGGGCGACGCGGTGCATAATAGGCTGCGTTGTTGTAA
>HF985542.1:7029-8350 GCA_000432015.1 Clostridium sp. CAG:1024
GCGGCTGTGCGCGCCCATCGGCGGGACCTGCGGGATGGCGCGATCGGATTCGAAGCCTGTTGCGATGACCGTGATGCGGAGCGAATCGCCCATGGCGTCGTCGATATCCGCGCCGAAGATGATGTTTGCCTCGGGATCGGCATTCTCCGCGATGATCTCGGCAGCCTCATTGACTTCGAGCAGGCTGAGATCCGGACCGCCGGTGATGTTCATGAGGACGCCGCGCGCGCCGTTGATGCTGGTTTCGAGCAACGGGCTCTCGACAGCCTGACGCGCTGCCTCCGATGCACGCTTTTCGCCGGAGGCGTTTCCGATGCCCATGTGCGCGAGGCCTTTTTCCTTCATGACGGTCTTGACATCCGCAAAGTCAAGGTTGATCATGGCGGGAACCGCGATGAGGTCGGAAATGCCCTGGATGCCCTGGCGGAGCACGTCGTCTGCAACGCGGAGCGCATCCGGCAGGCTCGCACGGCCGACGAGGTCGATCAGCTTGTCATTCGGGATCGTGATGAGGGTGTCCACGATGGGCTTGAGCGATGCGATGCCGATCTCGGCGTTGCGCATACGCACCTTACCTTCAAATGTGAAGGGCTTTGTCACGACGCCGACGGTCAGTATGCCGAGTTCCTTGGCGCACTCTGCGACGATGGAAGCGGCGCCCGTGCCGGTGCCGCCGCCCATACCGGCGGTGATGAACGCCATGTCCGTGTCGGCCAGCACCTGCATGATCTGCTCGCGGCTCTCCTCGGCAGCCTTGCGGCCGACTTCCGGATCCGCGCCTGCGCCGAGGCCGCGCGTCAGCTTCTCGCCGATCTGGACCTTTGTCTCAGCCTTGCTGAGGTACAGCGCCTGCTTGTCGGTGTTGATCGCAACGAACTGTACGCCGCGCAGACCGTACTGTACCATGCGATTGATCGCATTGCAGCCCGCTCCGCCGACGCCGACCACCTTGATCTGGGCGAATGTTGCGTTTTCGTTTACCTGTTCAAACATCGTAGCTCCCCCTTATTGTATAAATAAGTCTCGGATTCTATCCAAAATACCGCGAACTCCCTCGCGCACGGGCGCGGGCTCGTCGACCTCCTCGCTGCTTGCGCGAAGAACGAAGTCCAGCACGCCGAAGGCGCTCGCGTAGTTGGGTGTGTTCATGTCGGGCATGTAGGGCATGTCCCGCTTGACGTTCAGGCCGAGTCTCTGCCGCAGGAACTCGCCGCCGCCGCGCATCATGGAAAAACCGCCGCCGGTAAGGTATGTGACCGGGCGCGTCTCGGCGCGAACGCCGAGCATACGGAGGCTTCGCTTGAGCAGATCGACAAACTCG
>HF985542.1:8392-9453 GCA_000432015.1 Clostridium sp. CAG:1024
CTCGATGACGCCGTGCTCCACGCGCTTGACGCCTGTGACCATGCGGATGGTCTCGACCTTATCCTCGCCCTCCTGCAAAAACGTATACTTGCGCTTGACCTGTTCTGCCGTTTCAAGCGGGATTTCCAGCCCGTAGGCAAGGTCGGAAGCGAACTGCGCGCCGCCCATATCGATGGTGGTGAGGTTCGTGAGCGCCGCGTTTTCCACAAGGCTGACGTCCGTATGTGTATACCCCACGTCGATGAGCACCGCGGGGCGGACGCGCTCTTCCTCCGGGATGAGCAGCAGCGATTCGGCAAGCGGCGTGCTGACGCACATGGAAATCTCGATGGACAGCGTTTTCAGGATCTCGGAGATCGTATTCAGAAAGCGCTCCTGCACATACATGTGCGAGACCTCGGCAGACAACTCACCCGCGCGTTTGCCCTCCGGTGCTTCCGAAGAGGTATAGCCGTCCACGGTGTAGGAAATGGGCGTGCTGTGCATGAGCACGTGCTCCGGCGCGCGCGCCTTTGCAAGCGAAAGCGAGATCAGCTCGTCGATGTCGTCCGCCTTGATGCGCTCCTTGCGCGGGTCGAGCCGGATCGTCGCAGCTGTCACGATGAGCTTGGAAAAGGGCGCCGGAACGGCCACGACAATATCGCGGATACGGATACGCGACATTTCCTCCGCATCGCGAATGGCGGAGACGATGGCCTCGTCGAGCGACTTGATGTCGAGAAATTCGCCGCTTTCATAGCCTGCGTAGGCGCAAACGCCCGCACCGTGAACCACAGTACCCCCACGAACGGCGGTACTGCCACACAGACAGACGATTTTCGAACTTCCGATATCCAATATCGCCGCAGGTCTCAATACCGGCACTTCCTCCAAACAACGAACGCTACATATACTTCATTATTATATCACAGAAAAACATTTTGGCGCAAGGGAAGTGCAATGTTTTGTATAATTTCATATTATATGCCGAATTCCGGCGATTCTGCCGCAATTTACACATATTTCCGGGAGAAAAAATAGAAAAATCATTTTGCCGCACGCCGTTTGACCGGCAGCCGCAA
>HF985542.1:9607-11454 GCA_000432015.1 Clostridium sp. CAG:1024
GATCCGTGATAAGACCCGGATCCGGCGTTGCGTTGGGATCGGTCACGATGTCGCCGCCCTCGGAATTGTCCGGAGAGCGCGTTGCGGCGGCAGCCGTGTCCGCGCCCTGCGGCGAATACACCGTGCCGCCCTTTGCTGAGAGATAGAGCGTGCCGGTGTTGATATTCCGTTCTTCAAATCGGGGCAGAAGCGTTTTCAGAGAGGAAAACTTGCTGTCCAGATCCGTCGGCTGTCCGAGATGGATCTTGAATCCCTGCCGGGTATACATGACGATGGCGAGCGGCGTCGTCATGTCGATGGACTTGATCTTGTCGATCAGCTCATATTCTTCGAGCTTTTCGATCAGTTGGATGAGCGACGCCGTACCGAAGTCGCTTGACTCGCCGATGCGCTCGCCGACCTGGAAGCCCGTCATGCTGATGCCTGTGACCTGCAACAGGCTCGAAAGATCCGTGCCGCCGCTCATGGAGAGCACATAGCCGTTGTGATCGATGATGACGTTATAATCGAGGCCGATGATGCCCGCGACCTCTTTGCGCTCCGTAATATCGATGCGCACGCGCGAGGGGAAGATGTAGTTGATGTTGTCCACCTGCAAATACGGGTCGGCCTCGATTCGCGATTTGGCGGTGTCCAGATCGACAAAAAACATGTGTTTGCCGAGCTTCAGTCCGGACAGTTCCACGATGTGCTCCGCGGAGTACTGGTCGTTCCCCGTCACAACGATATCGCTGAGCAGAAATGTGTAATACACCGCCGCGATCACGGAGATCAGAATAAACGCGCCGAACACAAGATTCATGGCGATACGCTTGAAAAAGTCCTTGCGTTTTTTCTTGCGGGTCTTTTTTGCAACGTACCGCTCATGCTGCCGCTCCGCTTCCTCTGCGCGCTGCTTGCGCTTGGCCGCGTCCACTGCGCGGATGGTCTCGGTCTCGTTGATGTTGATGCGCGCGGCGGTCGTGCTGCCGGTGCGAAAAATGCGCGTGCGTCCGCTGGAGCGCCGCACAGGCTGGTCGTCCGTGTCGTCGAACAGGTTGATCTCCTCGGGCATGTCCACGGCGCCGCCGAGCAGGTCCCGATCGTCCGGCTGCTGCTCCTGTCTGCGCCGACCGCGTTTGGGCTTGTCCGGGGAGGCGGAAGCGCCTTCGGATGCGGGCTCTTCCGCGGGGATGGGATCGTAGTCCGTGACCACGCGTTCGCCGTCGTCCCAAACGAGGTTTTCGGCGTCTGCATAGTCCTGCTCTTCGGAATACTCCACTTCGTCGTCGTCAAACAGATGGATCAGTTCGCCGTTTTCATCCACGGCGCTGTCGTCCTCGTTGTCAAATTCGGTGTCGTAGTCTATGCCGTCGTCGGCTGCGGAAGCATCGTCCAGCAGACCCTCGTCGTCTTCCAGCGTATCGAGCGGAGCGAACAGGGCTGCCAGCAGGCCGATTTTTTTCTTTTTATGCGGTTGTTCCTGCTTCCGGTTCTTTTTTGCCATGGGTCTCCTCGTGTCGTTTGATCCGTGCGCCGAGCCCGCCGAGCATCCGCTCAAGACGTTCATAGCCGCGGTCAATATAGCCGGTGCCGCGCACCGTGGTCTGACCGTTTGCCGCCAGCGCCGCCAATACGAGCGCCGCGCCGCCCCGAAGATCGCGTGCCGCTACGTCTGCGCCGTGCAGGCGGGGAACGCCGCGGATCACGGCCGTGCGGCCGTGCAGCAGAATGTCCGCGCCCATACGGACAAGCTCCGGGACATGCCGGAAACGGTTTTCGAATACGTTTTCTACCACAACGCTCGTGCCGTCCGCAGCGGCGCACAGCGCGGTGAACTGCGATTGCATATCTGTCGGGAATCCGGG
>HF985542.1:11693-15277 GCA_000432015.1 Clostridium sp. CAG:1024
GGAACACCACCCCCCGCGGCTCACAGCCGCCGCGGATCACGACGGTCGAACTGCCCGCGCCACGCACCGAAAAGCCCGCCGCATTCAAGAAGGACTGCAGATCGACGATCTCCGGCTCGCGTGCGGCATTCTTGATGACTGTTTCTCCGTCAGCGGCGGTAGCGGCCATCATGATGTTTTCCGTTGCGCCGACGGAGGGATAGTCGAGGTGGATCGTCGCACCGGTAAGCGAACCGCCGTCGCAGCGGATGGGGCGGGCCTCCTCGGCGATCTGCGCCTTCCTCGACGATCTGCGCCTGCAGGGCGGAAAGCCCCTTGAGATGCAGATCGATGGGGCGGTTTCCGATCTCACAGCCGCCGGGATACGTCACGACGGCCTGGCGGAACCTGCCGAGCACCGGTCCCAGAAGGAAAATGGAGGAACGCAATTCCTTGGACAGATCCTCCGGGAGCGCGAAGCAGTCCGCGTCCGCGCCGTCGATCAAAAGCGCAGCGCCCTCGCGCGCGACACGGCAGCCGAGCAGCCGCAGGATCTTGCACATGTTGGAAACGTCCGTAAGTTCCGGAACGTCCAGAAGCCGGACGGGCTTCCTCGTCAGCACCGCGGCCGCGAGGATGGGAAGCACGGCGTTCTTTGCGCCGTGAATGCGACAGCAGCCGGACAGCGGTACGCCGCCGGAGATCGAAAAATACGGCATGGGACACCTCCAGGCTATTGTATGCCGGGAAAGTCCCGAATGTTCCAAATATCGGGCAAACGCTTAAGAACGGACGGCCTTTTTCGCGAATGCCGCCGGGGTCATTCCGATACGGCGCTTGGCCGCCTGCGGGAAGCGGCGCGCACGACCGGCTGCATCGAGCCCTCCGTCGAGCGGGAGATGTTCAGCAGCACGCCCATGGCCGCAAGGAAAATGACCATCGAAGAGCCGCCCGCGCTGATGAACGGAAGCGCCTGGCCGGTTGTGGGGAACGCGCCGGTAACAACGCCGATGTTAACGAAGATCTGGATCGCGAAAACGACCGTGATGCCGGCGGCCAGCAGGCTTCCGAAACGGTCGCGGCAGCGGAGCGCCACGCGGATGCCGCGGTAGATGATAAAGCCGTAGGCCAACAGGATGGCGAGCGCACCGAAAAAGCCGAGCTCCTCGCACACGACGGCGAAGATAAAGTCCGATTCGCCGTAGGTCAGGAACAGCAGCTTCTGACGGCTGTTGTTGAGTCCGCGGCCAAACAGACCGCCGCTGCCGATGGCGTAAAACGACTGGATGAGCTGATACCCCGTGCCGAGCGGATCCTTCCAGGGGTCTGTAAAGGAGGTCAGGCGCGCCATGCGGTATGGCTCGATGACCGCGAGCAGCACGAACGCGCCGATCGCCGCGATGAGCAGGAGTATCATCTGCTTGCCGTCGCAGCCGCCGACAAACAACAGCGCATAGCCCAGCATGCCCATGATAACCGCCATGGACATGTTCGGCTGCAGCATGACGAGACCGCAAACCACGCCGATGACCAGCAGCATGGGCAGCATTCCGTACTTAAAGCTCTTCATGACGGCGTGTTTCTTGCTCATGAACGCGCACATGTAGAGCATCATACCGAATTTTGCGACCTCGGAGGGCTGAATACTCTGTCCTGCGATGACGAGCCAGCGCTTCGCGCCGTTGAGCTCATGGCCGAAAATCAGCACCGCGACGAGCAGAACGAGAGAAATGAGCATACCGATGACCTTGAAGCCCTCCAGCCGCTTGTAGTCAAAGAAGGACAGCAGGATCATCGTCGGGTATCCGAGCGCAAGATAGACCGCCTGCTTGCGAATGTAATAGTATCCGTCGTAGTTGGTGGAGGCGGTGTTTTGCGCGTAATAATAGCTCGCGGAGAACACCATGACCAGACCGAACGCGCAGAGAAGCGTGACCGTCAGCAGGATGGCGTAATCCATGCGATGCTGCGTTTTAGCGGCCTTGCGTGCCAATCGCCCCACTCCTTTCCGAATTGATGCGGCAAAATGCGGACAATATCCCACCACGGCAGAATTTATCCACAATATCGAACACATTATACTATCATCTCTATGCAATAGCAAGTCGGGCGACCACCAGGCCGCCCGAAGTTCGCACAATGTTTTCAGTTTTCTTCCCTAAAAATGCAGATTTCGCCGGAAACAACACGGCAAAAGCGCTCAGTAGGAGCGGACGATCTCCTTAAAGATCTCGCCGCGCTGTTCAAAGTTATCGAACATGCCCCAGCTTGCACAGGCGGGCGAAAGCAGCACGGCGTCGCCGGGGACGGCAAGCGCGCGGGCTTTATCCACGGCCTCGCGGAACGTTTCTGCAGTGGTGAGCAGACCGTCCATGCCGAGGTCCTTTGCGGTATCAAGGATTTGCTGCGTTGTCTGTCCGATCACGACGCCCGCTTTGAACAGGCCGCTCTTACGGAACACCTCGAACAGCTCATGAAAGTCGCCGTGCTTGTCATAGCCGCCGAGCAGCAGCACGGAGGGACGCGTCATGGCTTCGATGGCGCGGATGGTGGAAGCAGGGTTCGTACCCTTGCTGTCATTGATGTACACGACGCCGGCCAGCTCGCGCACGAACTCGATGCGGTGCTCGACGCCGGGGAAGGTACGGAGCACCTCCGCGACGGTCTCGGGCTGCACGCCGCAGGCAAGCGCGAGCAGAGAGGAGAGCATGGCGTTTTCGAGGTTATGCCCGCCGGGGATACGGATGTCCTTTGCGGGCAGAATGGGCGTTTCTGCGCCGTGACGGCTGTAGACGACCATACCGTCGCGCACGAACATGCCGTTTTCCGGCATGGCCTTGCGGGAGAAATACAGCGTTTCAGCAGGCGTGCAGTCCGCCATGGCGCGCACAACGGGATCGTCATAGTTCAGCACGGCGAAATCGTCCGCTGTCTGGTTATCGAACACCTTGCGCTTTGCGGCAATGTAATTCTCCATCGTCCCGAAGTGATCGAGGTGGTCGGGCGTGATGTTGCAGCAGGCTGCGGCATGGGCATGGAAGCGAGTACAGCCCTCGAGCTGCAAGGCGGCCGTCTCCGCGACGATCACGTCGCCCGGACGGGTCTCTTCAGCATGCTCGGTGATGGCGACGCCGATGTTGCCGAGAACAAAGGTACGGAAACCCGCGGCCTTGAACAACTCGCCCGTGAGCGCGGTACAGGTGGTTTTCCCGTTTGTACCCGTGATGCAGACAAAGTCGGCCTTCGCGTAGCGGTACCCCAACTCGATCTCGGATTCGATCTCGATGCCGCGGCGCTTCGCTTCGACGAGGAAGGGGGCGGTCATGGGGATGATGGGACTCGGGACGACGAGATCCACGCCGTCCAGAAGCGTCAGGGGGTCCTCTCCGAGCCGATACTCGACTGCGGCGCCGCACAGCGCTTCCGCAAGGCCGGGGATCTCCGCTTTCATATCGTTGATGCGGACATGGTAACCGTTTCTTGCGAGCAATTTGGCAGCGCCGATGCCGCTTTTTGCCATGCCGACGATGAGCGCGGTTTTGTTCTGTTCCATGGTGTTGACTCCTCCGGTAAATGTCTCTTACCTTTTTTTTAGAAAAAAGAAA
>HF985543.1:0-3065 GCA_000432015.1 Clostridium sp. CAG:1024
GGCCTGCATGGCGGTCGTCGTTCCGATCGTTTCCGGCCTGATTCTCGGCCCCACGGGCGTGGTCGGGCTTCTGACGGGCGTTTCCGTGGCCGGCTTTGCGGTCTCCGTGTTCATGTCCAACGCCGGCGGCGCATGGGACAACGCCAAGAAATACATCGAGGAGGGACACTTCGGCGGCAAGGGCAGCAAACCGCACAAGGCGTCTGTCGTCGGCGATACCATCGGCGATCCCTTCAAGGATACCTCCGGTCCGTCCCTGAACATCCTCATCAAGCTCTGCGCTACCGTTTCCATCGTGTTCTCCGGATTGATAGCGATAATCCATCTGCTCTGAAGCTGCAGGCGTTGCAGACCGTACGGATTTAAAAAGTCTACTGGAAGGTGGTGGCGGCATGACCCTTGCCGATACGTTGATAAAACAGTTTTCCCTTTTACAGCACGCTGAGTTCTTTCTCCGGATCCTGATTGCCTGCGGATGCGGCTCCATCATTGGCTTAGAGCGGAGCAAGCGACTGAAGGAAGCCGGCGTCCGAACGCACGTCATCGTATGCTGTGCGTCCGCGATGCTGATGATCGTTTCCAAATACGCGTTTGCGGACACGGTCGGTGCGAGTGGCGAGGCGCTATTTGGGACCGACGGCGCGGATCCTGCGCGCTTGGCGGCGCAGATTATCACCGGCATTTCCTTTCTGGGCATGGGCGTCATATTCCGCAAGGACAATTCCATCCGAGGGTTGACGACTGCGGCGGGCATTTGGGCTGTGGCGGGCATCGGCATCGCCATCGGCGCGGGCATGTATGTGATTGGCGTGTTCACAACGGCGGTGATCGCGGTGGCGCAGATTCTCATGCACAGGTTTACGATTGGCGTTGACTCAACGACGCTGGGCAAGATGCACTGCGTTGCGAACAATTCTGCCGGGGTCCGCAATGCGATGAACGCGTACATCGAAGAGCACAAGCTGCAGATTGTGGACGTGCATATCGAAATACGCGAGGACGGCAGGGCGGTGTATGAGGTGATACTGCGCGTCGGGAACGACGTGAGCATCAACAGCCTGAGCGAATTCTTGGAATCCGTTGACGGCGTAGTTTCCGCGAGCTTTGAATTGTATGGCTGACATTCCGTCACCGCGCATCCGAATGCGGGAGTCCGCTTCCCACTGATCAAGACGACGCCCGGGCCAAAAGGCCCGGGCGTTTCTATGTCCCGAAACGGACTGCAAGGCGTGGACGCCGAGCATTCCGACGTGCGGCTGGACGTCTGCCGTGAATCGGCTTTACGCTGTGCGAAGCTTAGCGATAGAACGCTTGGATGTAATCGAGCACATCCTGCCGAGTGCCGTTAAACGGACCGGGCGCCTCCATCTTCAGAGAAACTGCGGCGGCAGCGAACTCCAGCGCGGCGGGGATGTCGGAGCTCAGTCGTTCCGTCAGGTAGGTTGCAAACGTGGTGTCGCCCCGCCCCGTTCGTCCGGACAGGTTTCTTGGCTTCAGCGGCGAGCGGCAGATGGTCTTGCCATCGCAGACGATGGCCTCGGTGTTGTGCGTGATGATCACCTCGCGCGCGCCCCATTCGCACAGCAGGAAAGCGGCCTTATCGCGGTCGCTCGTACCCGTGAGCACCTCGGCCTCCGCCGCATCGCACTTCAGATAGCGGATCAGCGGCAGATATTCCTTCTTCTCGGGCCAGTCCCTGAGCTCGAGGGAGCCATCCTCGTTACGGCAGCGCAAAAGCGCCTGCACGTCCACGGCCGTGTCGCCAAGCCCCGCGGTCTCCCGGATCAGCTCGCTGCTGATGTCGCCGTTCACCAGGCCGGCCAGATGGTAGATGCGGGCGCTCTCGTGCGGAATGTCCGCCGCAACATAGGGAGCGATCATCTCCTTGCACAGACAGCGCCGCCGCTCACGATCCGGCGTGAAATAGGTGTTCTCCATGACGGTACATGTGGCAGAGAAGATCGGGAAGATCTTTTCCACCTTGCTGTCGGCAAATGTAGCAAGCGGATTGTCGCGCTTGCCGTCGCCCTTCGGAACGACCGCAACACGGTAGCCGAGGGCGGCCGCAGCGAAGCCCGAGTATGTGACCGCGCCGCCGTGCATAAAAACCTCGCGGCCGTCAAAGTCGATGTTGTGATCCAGTGAAATCTGTCCGATGATCATAAGGTCAAACATGTGGAATCGCCTCGCATTCTTTTAGAATATGGTCACACTCCGGCCGCCAGAGACGGTATTCGCCGGAAGTGATGACGTCTTTGAGCGCGCTGGAATTGCGGATGCGGCGCTCGCACAGCAGCGCGGACTGCCCTTCGTCGCCAGGTCTGTGGGCGTCGGACCCGGCGATGCGGTAGAGCTGCGGTTTTTTCTCGGCAAGCGCCAAGGCAAGCTCGTTGCGGCTGTTGTGCCGCGGATTGCTGTTGATTACCTCCAAGCCGTGTATGCAATCGTGGTACACGACGTCACAGTTGCGGTACGGATGCGCTTGGATGATCAGCACCTCGTCCTTGAAGCAGTCGAAGAAGGACCGGTGGTTCATGCGGCAGATGAACGGATGCCCGTACAGCCATGCTTCGTCAATGCCGTAAACGAGATAGTCGCTGTCGTTCTCGGGGAACCGCAGCTCGATGCCGAGGATGACGTCCATGCCCAGCAGTGCGGCCTGCTTCCTAGCGGAGCGGTATCCGTGGAGAAATCGATCCATGCAGGCGTTCCAGTCATCGCGGCAGTCCATAAGGCTCAGATATGTGTTGTGCAGATGGTCCGTGACGCAGAGTCCCTGATACCCCAGCCGGTGATAGGCCCTCACCTGATCCGCGGCGCGGACATATCCGCAGCGGCTGGTCTCCATGGTGTGCAGATGCAATTCGTAACGGTACATGATGAACCTCCCTCCAAGGCCTGATATTATTTTTTCGGCGGACGGCATGATTTGCGCACAACGAGGGAGGGCGGAACAATGAATTTCGTGTGTTCCGTGCCGGGGTCGTTGACGTGATCCAGCAGCATGTCCACCGCGGCGATCGCCATCTGCTGCGTCGGCTGGTTGATCGTCGTCAGATCGATCT
>HF985543.1:3075-25929 GCA_000432015.1 Clostridium sp. CAG:1024
TCAGATCGATCTGGGGAAGAGCGGAGAACGAGATATTGTCAAAACCCATCAGCGAGATGTCCTTCGGGATGCGAAGCCCCGCCTCCGAGGCGGCCTGCATGACGCCGATAGCCAGAAGATCCGTAGCGCAGAGAATGGCGGTCTCCCGGTTGCGCCGGGAGAAATACTCGCTCGCCAAGGAATAGCCGACGTCCTTTGAGCTGTGCGAATAGCTGCTGCGGAGCACATGCGGCTCAAGGCCGAGGGCTTCGCAAGTGGCAAGATATCCCTCCAGGCGGAACTGGTGCGTCTTGCTGTTCGGCCGGGCGCCGAAATAGAGGATGCTGCGGTGGCCCAGCGAATAGAGATACTCTGTGGCGATCTGCGTGCCGCGATAGTTATCGACGGAAACGTAATTCTCCGGGCAGTTCTGCATGTTTTCACTGATGAAAACGGTCGGAATTTGGCTCGTCAGCACGTTGAGCTCCGCATAGGATTCATGCCCGACGGGGACCATGAGTATCCCGTCCACCTGACGGCCCATCAGCAGCGTGAAGACGTCCTTTTCAAGATCCGGATCGTACGAGGAGTTGCAGACCATCAGATTGTAACCGCGATTGCGGGCATAGATTTCCAAGTGCCCCGTCAGCTCGCTGAGGAAGGGGTTTGTCAGGCTGGGAACGATGAGGCCCAAGATGTCGGTGCGGCGCTTGACCATGGAGCGCGCAACCGAGTTCGGGGTATAGCCCATTTCCTTGCACAGCTTTAAAACCCGGCGGCGCGTTTCCTCGCCGATTTCGGGGCTGCCCGACAGGGCGCGGGAGACGGTCGCATAGGACACGCCGGCAACCTTTGCAACATCTTTCAGGGTAACGGCTGGCATAGAAATCAAGCACCTCCGGGGCAGTCGATTGTCGGCTCGCGAACAGGATCTGTAAACGTTTACATTATTTTATGCCATTTTTGCTGAATTGTCAATCGCTTCGGCGTGGGGGCGGTCAAAACGAGAAGCCGAAAAACCAAAAACGGCGCATTGAGCGTAAAACTATGGTCGAATGGCGGCATTTTTACGCTTGGTATTGACATTGACAAACAAAATGGCTCGTATTATAATACAAGTAACGTAAACGTTTCCGTAAATATAAATCAGGAGGGAACAGCGGATGATCACGACGCTTTTGTTCGACCTTGGCGGCACGCTGCACAACACCGAGAAAACGAAAGAATCCGGCCTGCGCTTCTGTGAACACCTCATCTCGCTGTTGTCCGAACACGGCTTCCGATTGGATATCCAACCGGAAGCGCTTGACGCCATGCTGGCGGTTAACGGCGAGGAATACAAGCATTTCGGGGAAAAGAACCTCATCGAACTCCCGCAGGCTGAGATTTGGAGCGGCTTTTTTCTGAAGGGGCTGGGGATCGGACCGGAGCAGCTTGCACCGCTTGCAGAGGAGCTGAGCTTTCTGTACGACAGCGAGCGAGTCGTCAACCTTCCCAAACCCCGCCTGAAGGAGACGATGAAGGCGCTGCGCGACATGGGCGTCCGCCTGGGCGTGATCTCCAACATCATCTCCACCACACTCGTCCCCCGCGCATTGCGGGAGTACGGGATTGCCGACTATATGGAATGCGTCGTCATGTCCAGCGAGACGGGCATTCGGAAACCGGATCCGGCCATATTCCGCATTGCGATGGAGCGGATGGGTGTGACCGCAGCGGAAACGGGGTATGTGGGGGACACGATTTCGCGGGATGTATTGGGCTCGCGCAATGCCGGGCTGGGGCTGTGCGTGCGCATTGAAAACCCCTCCGTTGCGCACCGGGACGCCGCGTTTCGCGGTTCGGACGCCCCCAAGGCCGACTATGTGATTAAGGAGCTCGACGAACTCATTCCCATCCTATCCGATATGAACGGACGCACGGTTCGATGAAAACAGTAAACAAAAAAATCATGGCAGAAACACAGGAGGTAGAACGAATGACGGACACAATTTTCTTCGATGTGGGCAACACCCTGCGCATCGTCGTTCCCGACAAGGCGTTTTCCGACGCGGCGGAGAGGGAACTGATGGAGCTCGTCGGCGCTACGGAACCGCATGACGTTTTCTTTGAGAAGCTCGAAAGGCGTTGGAAGAAATACCGAAGCGAGGTAAAAAAAACGCTGATCGATGCGGGAGAGATGGAGCTGTGGAGCCAGCATCTTCTGCCCGAATACGACCCGGAAACGGTCTGCCGCCATGCGGGACGGCTCACGCGGCTGTGGCGCGATCACGACGGACGCCGCGTCCCGCGCGACGATGTGAAGGAGACCATTGTGGAGCTGGATCGGCGCGGATATACGATGGGGATTATTGCCAATACCATCACGGAAACGGAGATACCGGACTGGATGATCGCCGACGGCGTAGCCCATTACTTCAAGGCCGTCATCCTGTCCTCCAAGGTGCGCATCCGCAAGCCGGATCCGAACATCTACCTGCTGGCCTGCCGCGCCATCGGCAAGGAGCCCTGTCAGTGCGCATATGTGGGGGACAATCCCATCCGCGATGTGGAGGGGACGCGCAAGGCGGGCTTTGCGACAATGGTCCGCATCGACGAGCCGGACACCATCAAAAACGAGCCGCAGGAGATCATCCTGCAGCCGGACTATACGATCACCCGTATCGGCGAATTGCTGGAAATCTTCCAGCCGCTGCAGAAGAACGAATGAACCAGGGGGAAAAGCCATGACAACGGAAAGAGAATTTGACGCCATATTCTATGATTTGGGCGGTACGCTCCGCCTCGTGGAGCGGGACGCGGAATTCGAGGCGCAGGCCCGGCGCAGGATTGCCGAAATGTGCGGCGAGACAGGGGATCCGGATGCGTTCTGCAGGTTTTTGGACTACCGTTACGAGGGCTATCGTAAATGGTGTTTCGAGACCATGCGAGAGGCGCCCGAGGAGGAGCTGTGGACGAAATGGCTCACGCCGGAATATCCGCGCGATCTCATCAGAAAGAATGCCGTCGAGCTGACCATCGAGTACCGCAACAAGGACGGCCGCCGCGTCGTTGCGACAAACGGCGCGCAGTCCATCCGGGATCTGCACGCGAACGGCTATCGGCTGGGAATCATTTCCAACCTCGTCACATCGCTGGAAATTCCGCGCTGGCTGGAGGAGGATGAGCTCGGCAAGTATTTCGATGCGGTGCTCCTTTCCTGCGTGGAGGGGATCCGCAAGCCGGATCCCGCCATCTACAGCAAGGCGTGTGGCGTCCTTGGCGTGAAGCCGGAGCGCTGCGTGTACATCGGCGACAATCTGAAACGCGATGTAGAGGGCGCGCGGCTGGCGGGCTACGGCATGTTCATCCTCTACACCACGCCGGAGAAGCTGGCGAAGGAGAGGATTACCGAGGAGAACCGGCCCGATGCGGTCATCTTCGACTTTAGCGAGCTCAAGGAGCTGTTCCCGGCTGCGCCGCATGTGGCATGGGACAAGGTCAGGAGGGCAGGCGTATGAAGTCGGACATCAAGGCCGTTTTCCTCGACCTCGGCGGCACGTTCCGCATTGTGGACGAGACGAACATGCCATATATCCGTCAGGCGCGCGAGCGCATCTGCGAGCTGTGCGGTGCCGACATGGAGCCGGACGCTTTCTACGGGTTTCTGAACGACCGCTACGACGGCTATCGCAAATGGGCGTTGAAGTACATGTGCGAAGCCCCCGAGGCCATGCTTTGGACGCGCTGGCTCGTGCCGGAATGGGATCGGGAGAGGATCGAACGGGCGGCGGCGGAACTGACATACTGCTTCCGGCGCGCAAAGGGCGAGCGCGTGGTCGTGCCGCAGGGCGTCGAAACCGTGAAGGAGCTGATTCGCCGCGGCTATAAGGTCGGCATCATCAGCGACCTGATCGGCACGACGGAGATCGACGAATGGCTGGACAAGGACGGCATACGGGATCTGTTCTGCACGGTACAGCAGTCCTCCGTGACCATGCTGCGCAAACCCCATCCGGCCATCTACTTCCTTGCGCTGTCCGAGGCGGGCGTGCGTCCCGAGGAGAGCTGCTTTGTGGGCGATAACCTGAAGCGGGATATCATCGGAGCCAAACAGTCCGGTTTTGCCGGCACGGTGGGCGCAGAGTATCCGGGCGGACTGGAGTTCAAGCTGACGGAGGAGAACAGGCCCGACTGCATCGTGCATCGCTTTGAGGAGATTTTGAAGCTGTTCCCCGGCGAGGGTCGGTTCTGCCCCGAATACGGCGAAGACCCGGCTCCCCGTATTTGCGGATGATTAGAGAGAGGAGAATGCACATGGCACGGTATCAACGCGCCGGCGGCGAGGCGCTCGCGCGCGCGGCGGAAAAACGGTATGAAACGAACGGATCGGAATACCATTTCGAGCCGATGAATCTGACGGATGAGGCGGGGAGACCCGTGGGCCTTGTGCGGAGCGGCGACGGCGTCATATTCTGCTGCCGCCGCGGCGAGCGCGAGACGGAGCTCACCGACGCCTTTACAGATCCGGATTTCAAGGGCTTTGAGCGGGAAATGCTGCAGCCGCTGGACTTCGTAATTCTTACGATGTACAGCGAGCGGTATACATACCTGCCCATTGCCTTTGCGCCCTCCAGGGTGGAGAAAACGCTGGCGCAGACGGTCAGCGAGTGCGGCAGGACACAGCTCCACCTTGCGGAGAGCGAGAAGTATGCGCACGTCACGTTTTTCTTTAACGGGGGCAACCAGCAGCCCTTCAGCGGCGAGGACGACGTTCGCGTACCGTCGCATAAGGGCGTGCCGTTTGAGTCCGTACCCGAGCTGAAGCTGCCCGAGGTCGCGGAGCGCCTGCGCAAAGGCCTTGACAAGGGCTATGACTTCATCGTTGCAAACTTTGCAAATGGCGACGTTATCGGGCATACCTCCAGCGACGAGGCCAAGCCGCTCGCCTGCGAAGCGGTCAGCCGATACGTTGGGAAAACTGTTGCATACGCGCGTGAAAAAGGGTATACTGTTCTTGTTACAGCCGACCACGGTAATATCGAGATTCTGCATTCCCCCGAAGGCAAGCCGCACGTCTCCCATACAACGAATCCGGTGGCCTGCATTGCTTTGGGCGAGGATACGAAAATTCTCAAGCAGCATGGCAGGCTTTGCGATGTCGCGCCAACGGTTCTTTCCGCCATGGGCATTCAGCAACCCAAAGAAATGACTGGTGAACCGCTGTTCCGATTCGGCAAGGCCGGCAAGGTGCTACTGCTCATTTTGGACGGCTGGGGCTTGGACGCGGCCACGGAGAACAACCCCGTCTTCACCGCCGACACCCCGGAATGGGACGCCCTGCTCGGGGAGTATCCGCATGTCGCGCTGGAGGCCTCGGGTTCCGCGGTGGGTCTTGCGCCGGGAAAGGCAGGCAACTCCGAGGCGGGGCATATCAACCTTGGCTCCGGCCGCGTGGTGCTGCAGGACGATGTGCGGCTGGACAAGGCCATGAAGGACGGCTCGTTTGCGAAGAACCCCGTATTCCTGCAAACGATACAGGACGTAAAGGAGCGGGAGGCGGCGTTGCACCTGTTCGCGCTGCTCACCAAGAAATCGTCTCACGGATCCATCGATTACCCCCTGGCGCTTATCGATATGGCGCGGGAAGCGGGGCTGAAAAACGTATATGTACACGTCATTTTCGATGGGCGCTCCACCGAGCCGGGCAGTGCGCCGAGCCTGCTGCGGGAATTCGGCGAAGCGATCGAGGAGAAGGGCGTTGGGCTGATCGTTTCCGGCGTCGGGCGCGGCGTGGCGCTGGACAGGGATCAGAACTGGGCAAAGGTGAAGCGCGCCTATGATTCGCTGGTCGGCGGCATAGGCGAGGCATATGGGGAATGAGAAGTAAATCGCGACAGAAACAGTACAGAATTCACAGCTAAGGAGGCACATCATGATCAACGTTGGAATTATCGGCGCCGGGCGCATCGGTCAGGTTCACGCGCGCAGCATCCTTGCCGGAGTGCCGGAGGCGCGCATTCTGGCCATCGCTGACCCCTTTATGAAGCCCGAAGTGGCCGAGTGGGCGAAGAACGCGGGCATCGAGGGCGTGTACACGGAATATAAGAAGATTTTGGAGGATGAGCGAATCGATGCGGTTCTCATCTGCGCCTCCACCAACCTCCATGCGCAGCTCTCGCTCGAAGCCATCGCGGCCGGCAAGCACATCTTTTGCGAAAAGCCCATCGATCAGAGCATCGCGCGCATTGAGGAAGTGAAAGCCGCACTGGCCGCTTCCCCCAAAAAGCTCGTATATCAGGTCGGCTTCAACCGCCGCTACGATCATAACTACCGCGCCATGCGGGATGCGGTTGCAGCCGGGAAAATCGGCGAAGTTCAGTATGTTCGCGTCAGCTCCCGCGATCCGGAGCCGCCTCCCGCGGAGTACGCCGCGGTGTCCGGCGGCATCTTCATGGACATGATGATCCATGATCTGGACATGGTGCGCTATCTGTCCGGGCAGGAGGTCGTGGAGCTGTATGCGCAAGGTGCATGCCTCATAGACCCCGCCATCGGCGAAGCAGGGGATGTGGACACGGCAACCATCACGCTGAAATTGGCCAACGGCGCGCTCGCGACCATCGACGGCTCACGCAAGGCGGTCTACGGCTACGATCAGCGCGGCGAGGTGTTCGGCGCGAAGGGATGCGTCGTCAACGCCAACGACACCGCCTCCAACATTGTATTGTCCACCGTGGACGGCGTCACCGCGGAGAAGCCCCTGTGGTTCTTCCTCGAACGGTACATGGGCTCGTATCAGGCAGAGGTGCGTGAGTTTATCGAGTGCATCCTGAATGACGAGGAGCCGCGCGTCGGCATCGAGGACGGACTCGTTTCCATTCGGCTGGCCTTGGCCTGCAACAGGTCTTTGAAGGAAAACCGTCCCGTTCGCATGGACGAGGATATACTGTAACGACGAGCTTTTGAAAAGGAGAAGACTATGGCAAAAATCAGAGTAGGCGTAGCGGGATACGGCACCATCGGGCAGCGTCTTGCGGACGGCGTTGCGCTTCAGGACGACATGGAACTGGTCGGCGTGGCAGATATCGCCCCCACTCTGTCGATTCGTGCGCTTCGTGAGAACGACATGATCGGCGCAAACAATGTGAAGTATGACCTCTATCTGGTGGACGGCGCGGACCGCGGCGCATTCGACGGCTACGATATCCCCGTGGCGGGTACGTTCGAGGAGCTGTGCCGGAAGGTGGATATCATGCTGGATTCCTCTCCCGGCGGCGTGGGCGTGAAGAATAAGGAGCTGTATCAGAAGGTTGGTGTGAAAGCCATCTTCCAGGGCGGCGAGAAGAATTCCGTTGCGGACGTGTTCTTCCACGGCTATGCCAACTATGAGAAGGGCGTCGGTCAGAACTACCTCAAGCTGACGAGCTGCAACACCACGGGTCTGATCCGCGCGGTGGACTGCCTGGATCGCCTCTTTGGCATCGAGAAGGTCGCGATCACAATCATCCGCCGTGTTGCCGATCCCGGAGACTATCATCGCGGCCTTACCAACGCGCTGCAGATCGACAAGGCGCCATCCCATCAGGCGGTCGATCTCATGACCATCATGCCGCATGTGGAAGCGACGGGCATTCTCGTCCACACGCCGGTCACGCACGGACACATCATCACCGTAATCGCCACGGCGAAGGACGGCAAGAAGATCACGCGCGAACAGGCCATCGAGGCGTTCCGCAAGCATCCGCGCATCCGCACCGTCACGATCGACGAGGGCTTTAAGGGAAATGCGAGCCTGTTTAAGTACGCCCGCGACCTCGGCAACCGCCGCGGCGATATGTACGAGATCGGGCTTTGGGAGGACAGCGTGGTCGAAAGTGGAAACGACATCATGTTTGCCATCAATATACCGCAGGAGAGCGTCACCATTCCCGAGACAATCGACGGCATCCGCGCTGCCATGAAGATGCAGCTGACCCGCGAAGAGGGAACGGCGAGAACGAACGAATGCCTGAGGATCGGTCGGTTCAAATAAGAATTAAGAAAGGAATTCCTATGCGATTCGGAATCAGAACGCTGGATGAGCTGAATGTAAAGGGAAGAACCGTACTGTGTCGGGTAGATATCAATCAGCCGGTCGACCGGGAGAAGGGCGTGCTCAAGAGTATAAACCGCATCCGCGCGTGCGTTCCCACAATATCGGAGCTTGCCGAGCAGGGCGCGAAGACGGTGCTCATGGCGCATCAGGGAAGCGACATAGAGTACAAGAACTTCTATAACACACGACCGCATGCGCAGGTGCTCTCGGAGCTGCTGGGCCGCGAGGTCAAGTGGCTCGACGATGTGTGCGGGCCGTCGGCCAGGGCAGCCATTGCCGCATTACGAGAGGGCGAGGTGCTGCTTTTGGACAATGTGCGGTTTATCGCAGAGGAGCAGACGCTGTTTGAGATGAAGCTCCGGCTTACGCACGAGCAGCAGGCGAAAACGCTGCTTGTGGAGAAGCTCGCGCCGCTGGCGGATGCGTATGTCTGCGACGCCTTTGCGGCGGCTCACCGCGACCAGCCCAGCCTGTGCGGCTTCGAGCAGGTGCTCCCGTCCGCCATGGGGCGGCTGTTTGAGCGGGAGTACTGCACCGTCTCCGCTCTCATGGAGTCGCCGGAGCGGCCGTGCGTGTTCATTCTGGGCGGCGCAAAGGTTTCTGATGCGTTCCAGATGATGGAAACGGTGCTGTCCCGGGGCGTGGCGGATGAGATTCTCACCGGCGGTCTCGTGGCCAATATCTTTCTGATCGCGCGCGGACAGGCCATCGGAAGCGGCAGCTATGACTTCATCGCCGCGTCAAACTATACGGAATACTTTGACAAAGCGAAGGCACTGTACGCGGCTTATGGCGACCGCATCGTGCTGCCCGTGGATCTCGCATGGGTGCGGGACGGCAGACGGGAAGAGGCGAAGATCGATCGTATCCCCGAAGAGATCGGCGCGGTGGACATTGGCGCGGAAACGGCCTCGCTCTATTGCGAACGCATTCTGCGAGCGAAGACGGCGTTTGTCAACGGACCGATGGGCGTGTTTGAAAAGCCGGAGAGCGAATTGGGTACGCAGGTCGTGTGGCAGGCACTTGCGGACACGACGGCCTTTACCGTGCTGGGCGGAGGCGACAGCATTACCGCCACGGAGAAATACGGCCTGACGGAGAAGATGGGGTATATCTGTACCGGGGGCGGTGCACTTATCCGTTTTTTGAGCGGGGAGGAGCTGCCCGTGGTCAACGCGCTGCGGCACGGGTCCACGTTGCCGCAATGAAAGGGGAACGAACAATATGGAATTGAGTGAGAACAAAGCATTGCGCGCATTTGCCGTGCGCATCCGCATGGCGCTGCTGGAAGCGATCCATTCCATTGGATCCGGACACTTGGGCGGCGCGCTGAGCATCGCCGATGCGCTGGCGGTGCTCTACGGACGGGAGATGGAGATCCATCCCGAGGATCCGCAATGGCGCGACAGAGATTGCCTGGTCGTCTCCAAGGGACATGCGGGGCCTGCGGTTTACGGTACGCTGGCGCTGTTGGGGTATTTTCCCTATGAGGAGCTCAAGACGCTGAACCGGAACGGCACGCGCCTGCCCAGCCATTGCGATCGAAACAAGACGCCCGGCGTCGATGCGACGACAGGGTCGCTCGGACAAGGCACGTCGCAGGCGGCGGGCCTTGCGCTGGGAAACCGCCTGAAGGGGCGGAAGAACCGCGTATTCCTTATCGTGGGCGATGGAGAACTGGACGAGGGTCAGTGCTGGGAGGCGTTTTCCTTTGCGGCCGCAAAGAAGCTCTCGAACCTCGTCGTGCTCATCGACTGGAATAAGCGTCAGCTTGACGGCTATCTGGACGAGGTGCTGCCGCTTGGGGACATTGCCGCCAAGATGGAGGCGTTCGGATTCGACACCGTGCAGGTGGACGGCGGCGATATCGTGGCCGTCGCAGCGGCGCTGGAGCGCACCCGTCAGGGCGGCGGCAAGCCGTATGCCATCGTGCTGGACACGATCAAGGGCCATGGCATCGCCGAGGCGGAAAACACGGAAATGAATCACAGTATGCCGGTCAATGACGAGCGGTATGCCCGATGGATGGAAACGTTGCAGGCAGAGCTGACTGCGTTGGAGGAATGACTATGAAAATCGTGTATACCGGTGAAATGGACCCGCGTCTCTGCAAGGACGTGCTTGGCGCGACCATTGAGCAGATCGTGACGGACGATCCCGACGCCGTCTTTCTGGATGCGGATCTGATGGGGTGCTCCGGAACGCTCAAATGGGCCAAGCGGAACCCGGATCGCGCCATTGACTGCGGCATAGCCGAAGCAAACATGGCGGGCGTAGCAGCAGGACTTGCAATGGCGGGCTTTCGACCCATCATCCATACGTTCGGCCCGTTCGCGTCCCGCCGCTGCTTTGACCAGATATTCCTGTCCGGCGGCTATGCAAAGAACGACATTACGGTGATCGGCACCGATCCCGGCGTGACCGCGACCATGAACGGTGGCACGCATATGCCCTTCGAGGACGTCGCGCTGTACAACGTACTGCCGGGCAGCACCGTGCTCGACGTATCCGACACGACCTGCCTGGAGAGCGTGCTCAGACAGTGCATCCATCGGCCGGGCGTCAAGTATATTCGCGTGGGCCGCAAGCAGATCGCGAAAATCTATGAGGACGGGAGCGAGTTGCCCATTGGCAAGGCTGTCACGCTGCGCGAAGGCACGGACGCTGTGGTATTCGCAGCGGGCATCATGCTCCACGAGGCGATGCAGGCCGCCGTTTCGCTTGAGAAGCAGGGGATATCCACGGCGGTGGTGGACTGCTTCACCATCAAGCCGCTTGACCGGGCCGCGGTGTCCGGCTGGGCCGAACGAACGGGAGCCGTCGTGGTGGCGGAGAACGCCAACCGTCACGGCGGGCTTTACGCCTCCGTACTGGAAGTCCTGGCGGAGGAGTGTCCCGTACCCGCGGCGTGCGTGGCTGTGGAGGACGCGTTCGGCGAGGTCGGTACGCAGGGCTATCTGCAGGAGCGCTTCGGCCTGACGGCGTCGCATATCGAGGAGCAGGTCAAGGCCGTCATCGCAAGAAAGAGGATCAAATGAAGCTGTCGTTCGGATTCGGAAACGGCGTGCAGGAAGTCGAGCTCCCCAGTCGCAACCTGATTGGGGAGCTCCATGCAAACGATGTGCCGATCGGTCTGCGCGGCGAAGCGGAGGTCGTGCGTGCGCTTCGGGATCCGATCGGCTCGCAGCGGCTCAGGGACATCGTTCGTCCCGGGGAGACAGTGGCCATCGTTACAAGCGATCTTACGCGGCCCATGCCGACGGCGCTCGTTATGCCGGCACTGCTGGACGAGCTGTATGCGGGCGGCGTTCGTCCCGAGGATATTACGCTCGTGTTTGCGCTCGGATGCCATCGGCCGCAGACGGAGGCGGAACGGAAGAAACTGGCCGGCGAGCGCGCATTTCGGGAGATCCGCTGTGTGGATAGCGATCCGACGGACTGCATTTCATACGGATTGACGTCCCGCGGGACACCCGTGGATATCACGCGCGCCGTGGCGGAGGCCGATCGCCGGATCTGTCTCGGAAACATCGAATACCACTATTTTGCCGGATATTCCGGCGGCGCGAAGGCCATCATGCCGGGCGTATCGACGCGCGAGGCGATACAGGCGAACCATTCTCGCATGGTACTGCCGGAGTGCTGCGCCGGGGCGCTCGAGACCAATCCGCTGCGGCTGGATATCGAGGAGGCCGGCGCGATGCTGGGAATAGATTTTATCCTGAACGTCGTGCTTTCCGAGCATAAGGAGGTTCTCCGCGCGGTCGCAGGAGACCCGGTGAAGGCGCATCGCGTGGGCTGCGCGTTCTTGGACAGTCTCTATCGCAAGGAATTGACCGAGCCCGCGGATATCGTTATCGTTTCACAGGGTGGAGCGCCTAAGGATTTGAATCTCTATCAGACGCAGAAGGCGCTTGACAACGCCAAACACGCCGTCAGGGACGGCGGCGTCATCATATTGATCGGCTCGTGCCGGGAGGGGCTCGGCGAAGAGACGTTTGAGGAATGGATGACCACCGCGCCGACGCCCGAATCGCTTATTGAGCGCATCCAGAAGGAGTTTCGTCTGGGCGGTCATAAGGCCGCCGCCATTGCAATGGTGCTGGAGCGAGCGGAGGTCGATCTGGTGAGCGACCTGGACGATGACTTTGTCCGATCGCTGTTTCTTGTACCCCAGCCGTCGGCGCAGGCTGCGTTGGAACACGCATTTCAAAAGCTCGGCCCCGATGCGCGGGTGCTGAGCATGCCCTATGGCGGCGCAACGTTGCCGACAATCATTAAAAATTTGAATAAGGAGACCGAATGATTATGGATTATGCAAAGGAATCCCTGCGGCTGCACGGAGAATGGAAGGGAAAGATCGAGGTCGTGGCCACCGTGCCGGTAAACAGCATGGAGGATCTGAGCTTGGCCTATACGCCCGGCGTAGCGCAGCCCTGCCTGGAGATCCAGAAGGATGTAAACAGGAGCTATGATCTGACGCGCCGCCACAACCTTTGCGCCGTGATCACCGACGGCACCGCCGTTTTGGGGCTCGGCGACATCGGCCCGGAGGCGGGCATGCCGGTTATGGAGGGCAAATGCGTGCTGTTCAAGGCGTTTGGCGATGTGGACGCCTTCCCGCTGTGCATTAAGACCAAGAACGTCGATGAATTCGTCAACGCCGTGTACCTGCTGTCCGGTTCCTTCGGCGGCGTCAATCTGGAGGACATTTCTGCGCCCCGATGCTTTGAAATCGAACGGAAGCTCAAGGAAAAGTGCGACATTCCCATCTTTCATGACGATCAGCACGGCACGGCGGTCATCACGCTGGCAGGTCTTACGAACGCGCTGAAGATCGTCGGCAAGAAAAAGGAAAATGTGAAGATCGTGACGTCCGGCGCGGGCGCAGCCGCGGTTTCCATCACGAAGCTCCTGCTGTCGGCGGGATACCGGGATATCATCATGTGCGACCGCAAGGGCGCCATCTATCCGGGACGCGACGGGCTCAACTGGGTAAAGGAGGAAATGGCCGAGGTGACGAATCTTGAGCGCAGATCCGGCTCCCTTGCGGACATGCTCGTGGGAGCGGATGTATTCATCGGCGTTTCCGGCCCCGGCACCGTGACGACGGACATGGTCAGGACGATGAATCACGACCCCATTGTTTTCGCCTGCGCCAACCCCACGCCGGAGATCTTTCCCGAGGACGCGAAGGCGGGCGGCGCGGCGGTCATCGCCACCGGGCGCAGCGATTTCCCCAACCAGATCAACAATGTTTTGGCTTTCCCAGGCATCTTCCGCGGCACGTTCGATGTGCGCGCAAGCGACATCAACGAAGCGATGAAGGTCGCTGCGGCTGAGGCGCTGGCCGCGCTCATCAGCGACGAGGAGCTGTCGGCCGAGTACATCATTCCAGCGGCGTTCGACAAGCGCGTCGGCCCGGCAGTCGCGAAGGCGGTCGCGGAGGCGGCAAAACGAACCGGCGTAGCAAGAATTTGAGGAGGCGAAGAATATGCAGCATTTCAATCCTGACAGGGTAAAGCTGGGCATCGCGCCCATCGGCTGGTGTAACGATGATATGCCCGAACTGGGCGCGGAGAACACATTCCGTCAAACCGTCAGCGAAATGGCGCTCGCGGGATTCACCGGCTGCGAGATCGGAAACAAATATCCGACGGATCCGAAGGAGCTCAAATGGGAACTGGATCTTCGGGGAATGCGAATCGCAAGCCGCTGGTTTTCCTCGTTTTTGCTGACGAAGCCGCTGGAGGAGAATCTGGCGGACTTCAACAGGGAACTGGATTTTTTGAGTGCCGTGGGCGCGGACAGAATCAATGTGTCCGAGCAGAGCTACTCCATCCAGGGGCAGGTGAAGACGCCCGTTCTGACCGGCGGCCATAAGCATGTGATGGACGAAGCGGAGTGGGAGCGGCTCTGCACCGGACTGAACGCGCTCGGCAAGACCGCCGTGGAGCGGGGATTCAAGCTCTGCTTCCATCACCACATGGGAACGGTCGTGCAGACGGCGGCCGAGACGGATCGTATGATGGAGAATACCGACCCGCGCTATGTATTCCTCTGCTATGATACGGGACACTTTACATTTGCCGGCGAGGATCCGCTCGTCATGCTGAAAAAATATGTCGATCGCGTCGGCCACGTTCATCTTAAGGACATGCGGCTTCCGGTGGTGCGGCAAGCGCGCGAGGAGAACTGGAGCTTCCTGACCGCCGTGCGCGTTTACCGTGCCGGGCGACGGCGATATCGACTTCGATCCGGTATTCGAAATCCTTGCCGACGCCGGATATGAGGGCTGGCTGCTCGTGGAAGCGGAGCAGGATCCTGCCAAGGCGAACCCGCTTGCGTACGCCATCAAGGGACGCAAGTACATCGCCGCGCATACGGGATTATAGGGAGACGCATATGTATTTCGACAAGGTATTGCGACGCGGATACAACGCTTATATCGACGCTGACGCGGACGATATGGGAACGCAGATGGACGTTGGAATGCTGGTGCTGGAGACGGGAGACGCATACACCATCCTGAGCGGAGAGAAAGAGACCGCGGTGCTCCTGTTCGAGGGCAGCGTGACGATCAGCTTCGGAGGGAAGACCATTTTGGCAGAGCGGCCGGACTGTTTCCGACATGAGGCCTACTGCCTTCTTGCACCCCGGGGAACCGAGATCCTGCTCGCTGCCAAGACCCATGCGGAGCTGTATATCCAGCAGACCGCGAACGAGCGGGACTATGCGCCCGTGCTTTACACGCCAGAAACGGTGCAGGTGCAGCACGCCGGCGCCAATGGCGAGCTGATGGGGTGTATGCGCCGTGAGATCAAGACGTTCTTCGACTATGAGAACGCGCCGTTCTCCAACATGGTGCTCGGAGAGGTGCTGAATTTTCCGGGCAAGTGGTCATCCTATCCGCCGCACCATCACCCGCAGCCGGAGGTATATTTTTACCGCTTCGACCATCCGCAGGGCTTTGGCGCGGGCTTTGCCAACGGCGGGATTTATGAGACGCGCCATAACGGCTGCGCCGTGATCAATCATGGGTTCCACTCCCAATGCGCAGCGCCCGGCTATGCCATGTGCTACGCATGGGGCATCCGGCATCTTGAAGGCGATCCGTGGCGGAAGACCCGTATCGACGATCCGGAACACGCATGGCTCTGGGCGTCTGATGCAAACGGCCATATAGACAACCGGCCATATCTTTCAGGGCTGAACCGACCGAAATCATCAGGAGGGAAATATGAAGACCGTTCGTTTGACCATGGCGCAAGCTCTGGTACGTTTTCTTGAGAACCAATATATCGCATATGACGATGCGGAGCATCCCTTTGTAGAGGGCGTGATTATGCTTCCGGGTCATGGAAACGTGGTTGGCCTTGGGCAGGCGCTGCGGCAGGAGACTCGCCGGCTAAAGGTTTGGCAGGGAAAGAACGAACAGGGCATGGCCCATACTGCCGTCGCCTTTGCCAAGCAGATGAAGCGGAAGAAGATCATCGCAGTCACTTCATCCGTCGGTCCCGGCGCGGCAAACATGGTGACGGCCGCAGCCACCGCTACAGCCAATAATATCCCCGTGCTCATCCTGCCAGGCGACGTGTACGCCTGTCGTCAGCCTGATCCGGTGCTGCAGCAGATCGAGCAGACCTATGACCTGTCCCTGTCGACAAATGATGCGTTTCGTCCGGTTTGCCGATACTGGGATCGGATTGTGCGGCCGGAGCAGCTCATGAGCGCGCTGCTCTCCGCGTTCCGGGTCCTTACCGACCCGGCGAATACCGGCGCGGTCTGCCTTGCCATTCCGCAGGATGTCGAGGGCGAGGCATACGATTATCCCGAATCGTTCTTCAAAAAGCGTGTGCATCGCCTCGCGCGGCGGCTGCCCGAAGCCGAGGCGCTCAGAGAGGCGGCGGAGGTCATCCGAAAGGCCCAGAAGCCGCTGCTCATCTGCGGCGGCGGCGTCCGCTACAGCGAAGCGCATGGGGAGTTCAGGACGTTCGCCGAGAAAACGGGCATTCCCTTTGCGGAAACGCAGGCCGGCAAGAGCGCGGTCTTGTACGATCATCCGCTCAATCTCGGCGGCATCGGCGTCACGGGCTGCTCTGCGGCCAACGAGATCGCCAGGGAGGCGGACGTCGTCATTGGCGTGGGTACGCGGTACACGGACTTCACCACTGCGTCAAAGTGGCTGTTCCGCGAAGACGCCAAGTTCGTCAACATCAACGTGTCCGAGTTTCAGGCCTTGAAGCTGGAGGCGGTGCCCGTGGTGGCTGACGCTAAGCGTGCGCTGCCCGCGCTGATGAGCGCGCTCGACGGGTACAGGCCTTCCTACACGGACGAGATCAAGACTGCCCGCGATCGCTGGTTTAAGGAACTGGATCGCCTGCATCGCATTGCATATGGAGCGGGATATGTGCCTGAGGTGAACGACGCCAACGCCGGGTCTGCGGATCGCTTTGCGAAGGATTTGGATGCAAGCCTGACCCAGACCGCCGTACTGGGGTGCATCAATTTTGAAATCGCGCCCGAGGATGTGGTCATCGGCTCCGCCGGCTCGCTGCCGGGCGATATGCAGCGCATGTGGTGCGCCCGCGGAGAGGACACCTATAACATGGAGTACGGCTATTCCTGCATGGGATACGAGATCTCCGGCGCGCTGGGCGTCAAATATGCCATCGGCGATCGCGACGTGTATGCCATGGTGGGCGACGGCAGCTTCCTCATGCTGCATTCAGAATTGCTCACCGCCGTGCAGGAGCACCAAAAGATCAATGTCTGTCTGTTCAACAACGCATCCTTCGGCTGCATCAACAACCTGCAAGTCGGTCATGGCAATGATACGCTCTGCACAGAGCTCCGCTTCCGCGGCGAGGACGGGGAGCATTCGGGCTCGTTCATGCCCGTGGACTTTGCCAAGATCGCCGAAGGATACGGATGCAGAGCATTCACCGTGCGTTCCCTCGAGGAGCTCAGAGCGGCCATGGTAGAGGCGAAGAAGATCGAGGGTGTACCCGTGCTGTTCGATATCCGGGTGCTGCCAAAGTCCATGACGGACGGGTACGGCTCCTGGTGGCGCGTGGGCGATACGGAGGTCTCTGAAAACCCGCGCAACCTTGTCGCCTATGAGGAGAATTTGGCGCACATGAAGCAGGCCAGAGCGTACTGACGCCGAACAGGTGAAACCGCGCCGTCCCCGTATGTCGGGCAGTCCGATATTCTCCAACATACGGGGGCGGCGCATCGGATCGCTCCGCGTCCCCTTTCAAGCGGCCGTGTGCGGCGGAGAAGGGTCCCGATTGAAATCGCTGAAGAGCGCTTCCTCAAGCGTAGTGGGGGATCGGCGTACGTATTCGGCCCTCGGTGCGGGATCAAGAGCTTCAAAGCGTTGCAGACGGGCTCCTCCTGACGGACTGCGACCTGCAAACGACTGGAAACCTGAGAAAAAAGAGCGTTGCGGAAAGACATGAAAAGCCCGCATGTTTTAAGGCAGAACAGAAATCGGAGATGCGCTTTTGGCACAACTCGTGCAGAAGCGCTGCGATTGTTAGTCTGCCGCTCCCTATACAGCTGTCGTGCATGCTGCGGCCGCATCAGACAATATTCACCGAAGGAGGCGCCACCATGAACACCATCGGGTTTGTTATCAGCCACAAAAACAATGAACGCCGCCGAGCGCTGCTGCCGGAGCATCTTTCAAAGATCCGGCATGTGGAGCAGCTCTGCTTTGAGTCAGGCTATGGGGACGCGATTCATCAGCCGGACGCCGCCTACGCCGCTGCCGGCGCGCACATCGTTTCACGCGCGCAGGCGCTCGAGTGCGACGTCATCTGCGACGTCAAGCTGGGCGACGCGGATTTTCTTTCCGACGTCGCGCCGGGCAAGCTGCTGTTCGGCTGGGCGCACGCGGTGCAGAATACGCGCTTTACGGATCAGGCAATGCGCGGCGGACATACCGTGCTCGCTTGGGAGGAGATCTATGAGGGCAGCCGGTATCTCTTCTACCGCAACCGTGAGATCGCGGGCTCTGCCGCCATTCTTCAAGCGTTCCTTTACTGTGGACGGCTTCCCAACGATGCACTCGTCGCCATCTACGGCAACGGCCACACGGCAAAGGGCGCGCTTCGCATTCTGCATGGGCTCGGCGCGGAGGTCGATGTATACAAATGGCGGCAAATGGAGGAGTTTCGAAGAAACATCGGGCGATACGATGTGCTCGTCAACTGCTGCATGTGGGACACGAGCCGCAGCGACCGACTGCTCTACCGCAGCGACCTTGCGCGTATGAAACGCGGCGCCATGATTATCGACGTTTCCTGCGATCCGGAACTTGAAATCGAGACCTCACACCCAACGACGATCGACGATCCGGTCTACACGGTAGACCATGTTCTGCACTATGCCGTTGACAATACGCCCGCAATGTTTCCGATCAGCGTTTCCAAAATGCTCGCAAAGAAAGTTTCTGCGCTTGTTGACAGCGTGGTGGAGGGGAATCTTTTCGAAATGCTTCAACGCGCAATCGTGATCCGAAACGGGCATATCGTCGATCCGCGCATCACCGAGTTTCGCAGAGCGCGCGGTCTCGCCTGTGAACCGTAACGCATATGTGGCCGTGCAGACAACCCTCGCCGCCCGGAATTACCGCAAAGCATGAGTCGGCGTCCCAAGGAGCAAGAACGATGTGCAAGGCGAGCCTGCGGATTAGAAAATCGGAAAGCCGAACGGAAACGTGGGGATAAAATAGAATATACTCCGCAGTCCGGTTGCCTCCCCGTCCGTCCTCGAACCGCTTAGGAGGCGCGCGCTCTATCCTGCTGGGCGACTGGGACGTATGGTATAAAAACTCTACAAGCAGTTTATCATCAGAGCCTTTTAGCCATGTCAAATTACCATTTGGAAAATTCAACCTGTCGGTATCCTTATAAACATATGGAATACCCAAAGGCCGGTCTCCAGAGGCACGCCGATGACAACGGTTTTCACAACACAGCTCTCTTTGTGGACATTCCCGTAATAACAGGACTAAAAATATAGGGGCTCAAATAATGCTAAAACAGGGAGAGGCTGAGCCTTTTCGCACAAATAAACGCGAATAGTACATAGCGCGTCTGTTCCCCATGTGGCGCCTTGGCCAACAGACGAGCTGTTTTCATATCCTGATGCGGGCAAAGGCGGTGTTGTATCGGAAGTCATGGGGCTACAACGCATATGACGGTCGATACTGCCTGTACTGGTAAGGGAAGCCAAAGGGTTTCGTCTGCCCGGACAGCCGCACGCCCGGTTGGGAGTGCGAGAACAGCCCCCACAGGCGGGCGTTTTCCTGCATCGGGTGGTGTACCGGATTCCGGAAGAATCGGAAGAACGAAAAGAAACGACATAGCCTGCATTGATCGTAAGCTATGCCGAATTCAAAATTGAAGAGTTGAATATCCCTGAGCTGCGTCTCACAATTTGCGGCAGGCTTTGGAGTGGGGCGGTTATTTCAGAACCCTGACACAGCCCTCGATCATGCTCAAGGAGACGGTATCGCCCACGTTGAAGCGCTCCGTCAGCTGGGGATTGTATACCTCAACGATGATGGGCTGATTCCCCAGCATGACCTCATACTCAATTTTGGCGCCATAATAGGTAGCCCGGGAAATGGCGCCGGGGAGACGGCCTGCGTCCTTAGTAAGCATAAAGGATTCGGGGCGAACCGTCAGGCAGCAGGAGCCACCCACCTCCACACCCTCCATTTTGCCGGGAGTGGGAATGGAGAATAGCTGGCCGCCGATCTCCACCCGAGCTGCCTGCCCGTCGAGGCCCAAATAAGTGCCGTCGATAAAGTTGGCCTTACCGATGAAGTCAGCCACAAAGCGATTGGCGGGCTGCTCGTAAATCTCCTGCGGCGTGCCTTGCTGGCAGATGACGCCGTCCTTCATGATGACGACCTTGTCGGAGATGGCCATGGCCTCAGACTGGTCATGTGTGACATACAGGGAGGTAATGCCAAGACGCCGCTGAAGGGAGCGAAGCTCGTCCCGCATGCTTTCACGGAGCTTGGCGTCCAGATTGGATAACGGCTCGTCAAACAGCAGCACGGAGGGCTCGATGACCACGGCGCGAGCCAAGGCAACGCGCTGCTGCTGGCCGCCGGAGAGCTGGTTGGGGAAGCGCTTCTCCATACCTTTGAGATGCATCAACTCCACCACGTCGCTGGTGCGCCTGATGATCTCATCCTGCGGCAGCCTAGCTACGCGCAGGCCGTAGGCAATATTTTCCCAGATATTCAGGTGGGGGAACAGGGCGTAGGACTGGAAGACCATGGAGCTTCCCCGTTTGTTGGGGGGGATCTTGGCCACGTCCCGGTCTCCAAAGAACACATTGCCGCTGGTCGGATATTCGAAGCCGGAGATCATTCGCAGAGTGGTGGTCTTGCCGCAGCCGGAGGGCCCCAGCAGGGTTACCATCTCGCCGTCCTTAATCTCAAGGTTGATATGGTCCACAGCCACAAAGTCCTTGCCGCCATCTGGCTGCTGAAAAATTTTGGTCACGTTCTTCAGGATCACGCCGGAACTCTTCTTGCTGAAGTCCAGCTTCGATTTTTCATGGCTCATTTTGATTCCTCCGTTTTCGATTTCGCTTGAGGCACCTTGGAACGGGGCGCCAGCAGAAGATTGATGACCGTGTTGAACAGGCCGATAAACACCAGTAGAATCCCCACCATCATGGTGACAAAGGCGGCTGCCTGTCCATATTTTGCTAGGTCAAACAGGGAGTAGATATTGCTGGTGACCAGCTTCCACCGGGGGGAGACGAGGAAAATGACCGCGCTAACAGCAGTAATGGCCTTAGTGAAGGAATAGACGATCCCGGAAAAGAAGGCGTTTTTCAGCAGCGGCAGGGTAATGCGCCGGAAGGAGTAACCGGGGGCGGCGCCCAGTATGGTGGAAGCCTCCTCGATGGAGTTGTCGATTTGGAGCAGCGTGGTGGTGCCGGATTCGATGGCCACGGGCATGTTCCGGAAGGTGAACACAATCACCAGAATGATGCCGGTGCCGGTGAGAACCAGCGGTTTTGAGTTGAAGCCCAAAATGTAGCTGATGCCCAAGACGGTGCCGGGAACGGCGAACATCAGGACGGAGGAAACTTCAATGAAGCGCTTGCCGTAGTAGTTTCGTTTGGCGGTGATGTAGGCGATGACCATGCCCAGCAGGCCGCCGATAACGGCGGAGATCAGGCCCAGCGTCATGGAGTTTTTCAGGCTGTCCCAGCCATACTGAAGGGCTTTGCGGTACTGATCAAGCGTCAGGGAGAAGTCCACGCCCCAAGTGCGGATAAAGGACGCGAAGATCACAGTGCCGTAGAACAGAATGATAACGGCGGAAACGATCAGACAGAAAATAAACAGGGGCCACTTGATGCGAGGCTCTTTTATGAGCTTCCGGGCCTGCGTGGGCTTGCCGGTAACTGTGACAAAGCTCTTTTTATTGACCCAGTATTTATTGAGAAGATACGCAATGACCGCGGGCAGAAGCAGCAGAAGCGCCAGCACGGAGCCCTTTCGCATATCATAGCTTCCGGTGATGATGTTGTAGACCTCAATGGAGAGCGTGGTATAATCGCCGCCGATCGTCGCCGGATTGGAGAAGTCCTCCAGAGACTGAATAAACACCAGCAGCGCGCCGGAGATGATGCCGGGGAGAGACAGTGGGAAGGTGACGGTCCAAAAGGTTCTCCAGCGGCCGGCGCCCATGTTGCAGGCGGCGTCCTCCACAGAGGCGTCAATGGAGGCCAGAATGCCGGAGAGCGTCAGGTAAGCAATGGGGAAGAAGCTCATGACTTGGACCACGATGAGGCTTTTCATGCCATACACGCTGCTGCCGATGATGCCCAGCAGGCTTTTGGAGATTAGGCCTTGCTTGCCGAACAGAAAAATGATGGATAAGGACAGCACAAAGGGAGGGGAGAGGATGGGCAGCGTGGCCATGGTCTTGAAGAACCTCTTGGCCGGAACATCGACGCGGGTGACGGTATAGGCAAAGACATAACCGATAAAGGTGGCGATAAAGGCCACGATCAAGCCCAGCGACATGGTGCGTCCGAACACCTTGCCGTACCGGGGCGTTTTCAGGATGGTGATGAGATTGGCCAGGGAGAGTGTCCCGGCCTCGTCTGTAAGGCTGTAGATCAGCGTTTTGGCCAAGGGATAGATAACAAACAGCAGCAAAAGCGCGAACGAGAGGACGATAGCGATCAGAAGCAACGGCTGCCGCAGGATCATTTTCGTCTCGTTGAGGCGCTTCTCACGGGTAGTGGCATTTGCCATTGACGTCCCTCCTGAGTGAAAGTGTCAGAAAACGGCGGATGATGTTTCCTGCATCCGAATCTATGTGCTTTGCATGTAGGACCTCCTCCCCGGCGGGGGGAGGAGGCCCGTTTGCGGGAAACCGCAATCAAAGCCGTATCAGCGTCAGCCTTCGGGCTTGGTCGCGATCTTGTTCTCGAACTGCTCGCAGTAGTCGCCCTTGACGCTTGCGGCCCAGACGGCGTCATAGTCGATGACGGGAACCTTGTCCAAAGTCACCAGGCCGTCGGCCACGGGAGCCTCGGTGTTGGTAGGTACGCGGAACGAATCGTTCTCGGCATAGCAGCCCTGGCCGGCCTTGGAGGTCATCCAGTCGATGAACTTCTTGGCGTTTTCCTGCTCGTTGGCCTTGCCGCCCTTGATGAGAGCCATAGCGCCCACCTCATAGCCGGTGCCGTCGGTGGGGAAGCTCAGTTCGATGTGATAGCCCTCGGGGGTCAGCTGCAGAGCGTCG
>HF985543.1:26017-26928 GCA_000432015.1 Clostridium sp. CAG:1024
ATACTGGCTCATGTTGACGTTCAGCTTATCCAGGTAATCCCAAACCTGATCGTCGCCCTTGAGCTGCACCAGAGTGGCCAGAACGGTGTAGGCGGTGCCGGAGGTGGCGGGGTGGGCCATGATGATCTCACCCTTGAACTCGGGCTTTAGCAGGTCGTCCCAGCTGGTGGGATATGCAAGGCCCTTTTCGGCAAACCAGTCGGCGTTGCAGGCGAAGGCGATGCAGCCCACATAGATGGGGTTCCAAGTGCCGGTGGGATCCAGGTATGCAGCGGGCGTCTTATCAAGGTTCGGGGACTGATAGGCTTCCAGCAGGCCCTTATCCACGGCGGCGATATAGTTATCGGTGGATCCGCCGACCATCAGGGTCGCCTGAGGGTTGTCCTTCTCGGCCTCCACACGGGTCAGCATTTCGCCGGCGGAGAGGCGGACGTAGTTGATCTTGATGCCGGTTTCTTCCTCAAACTTATTGAAGTAATAGATGACCTCACTCTCGGGGAAAGCGGTGTAGACGGAGAGTTCCTTGTTGGCGGGCTGCTCGGGCTTGCCGCCGCTGCAGGCAACGAGAACCAGCAGGCTGGCAACGGCCAGNCCGGGTGGGCACCGGCCAGCAGGGCAGCAACAAGACGCTTGGTGGGTTTCTTCATAAATCGCTTCTCCTTTTCAACCAGTTTTCTATTTCGATCCCCGAACAGGGGAGGGAAACCGGAATCAGTGCAGGCGGCACATGGCCCACACGGCGTTGTGATCGGACAGTTCCGCCCCTTGAAAACGCGCCAGAGCGGAGCCGGGCTTTGCAAAGGCAAGGTCCCCTTTTGCGGTGGAGATGATCCGGCTTTCCGAGACGGCGGCGTCCTTCAGCAGAATCCAGTCCAGACGCAGGGGCAGAAAGCTCCCATCCGGCAGGGGCT
>HF985544.1 GCA_000432015.1 Clostridium sp. CAG:1024
GAGCGGCCGTTCATGGCAGCAACCCCTTCTCCAAAAATCAAGCAGAAGCTCATCATTCTCTTGATCATCATGGCGCTCATCTTCCTCGCGCTTGTATTGCGTCTGTTCCAGGTGGAGATCCTGAAGGGCGACGAATACGCGGCGCGCGCGGCGCGCCAGCAGACGCGCAATACGGCGCTGAACGCCCAGCGCGGGCGCATCATGGACCGCAACGGCATCGTGCTCGCACAGAGCGGCACGTCCTATCGTGTGCTCGTCAACCCGCAGGTCATCGCCGAGTCCGAACGCGTCCGAATCTCCATCGAGGTGTCGGATGTGCTGGGGCTCGATTATGACTATGTTTACGAGCGCGTCTGCCGTGTGGAAAAGCAGCAGATCGTTCTGAAACGGCAGGTCGAGAGCGGGGTTGTCGATCAGCTCACGGCGCTCCAGCTCGGACGCGGCATCAGCTTTTCGGCCGACATGAAGCGCTACTACCCGATGGGAAACCTGTTTTCGCAGCTCATCGGCTTTACCGGCACGGACGGCGAGGGCCAGACGGGCATCGAGGCCTCCTATGACGAATACCTCGCGGGCAAAAATGGCCGTCTCGTCACCGAGGTCGACCGAAACAACCACGCTCTGTCCTACGGCGAAGAGGAATACATCGCCCCCATCGACGGCTACGACATGACGCTCACAACGGACTCCGTTGCGGAATCCTATGTTGAGACTGCGGTCGCGGAGTGCTACTCGGTCAACAAGGCAAAGCAGGTCACGGCGCTGCTCATGAACCCGAAAACCGGCGAGATCCTCAGCAGCACCACCTACCCGACCTTCGATCTGAATGCGCCGCCCAGAAGCGACGTCGCCTCGCTGCTGGAGATGAGCCGCAACCGCTCCGTTTCCGAGACCTATGAGCCGGGCTCGATCTTTAAGATCATCACGCTTGCGGCTGCGCTCGATTCCGGTGCGGTCACGATGGAGGATACCTTCAACTGCAAAGGCTATGAGCAGTACGGCTTTGAAAAGATCCGCTGCTGGAAAACAAAGGGACACGGCACGCAGACGCTCGCAGAGGCCGTGCAGAACTCCTGCAACTGCGCGTTCATGCAGATGGCGCAGAAAATGGGCGTCAACACGCTTTACGATTACATTTATGCCTTTGGCTTCGGCGCGTCGACCGAATGCGGTATCCCCGGCGAGGACGAGGGCAGTATCATCCACCGCAAGTATATCCGCGATGCGGATCTTGCGCGCGTGAGCTTCGGCCAGAGCATCACCGTCACGCCAGTGCAGATGCTGAACGCCGCCTGCGCTGCGATCAACGGCGGCGTGCTCATGCAGCCCTACGTCGTGAGCTCCATCACCGCCACCGACGGCACCGACATCAAGGGAAACGAACCGACGGAACTCCGCCGCGTCATCTCCGAGGACGCCTCCGCAAAGGTGCGGCAGCTGCTGCAGGGCGTTGTCGAAAAGGGCAGCGGAACGGCGGCGCAGGTGCAGAACTATACCGTCGGCGGCAAGACCGGAACGGCGCAGAAATACGATGAGAACGGTAAAGTCTCGAGCACGCTGCTCATCGCCTCGTTCATCGGCTTTTTGCCCGCGAACAATCCGCAGCTCGCCTGTCTCATCATGGTCGATGAGCCGCAGGTTCCCGTGGTGTACGGCAGTACCGTCGCCGCGCCCTGGGTCGGGGACATCCTGTCCGATCTTGTGCAGTATTACAGCATTATGCCGGACAACAGCGGCGTTGATTACAAGGAAGTGCCGAACGTCGTCGGCATGACCATGACGGATGCGATCGCATGTCTCGGCGATGCGGGCTTTCGCGTATCCAATACGCTCGAGTCGGAGGCGGGCGCAGTGGTCGTGACGCAGATCCCCGCCGCGGGAACAAACGCCGCAAGACACAGCGAGGTGCTGCTCTACAATACCATGACGACCTTCAATTCGGAGGGCGAGTACGTGGAGTATGTTGAGGTGCCGGATCTTACCAAAAAGCGCAGGCAGGAAGCTTACGACCTGCTGGCCGCGCTCGGTCTCAAGCTGAACTATGACAAGACCTTCTGTACCGGACTGATCATCGGGCAGTCCATCGAGGCGGGCAGCTATGTTCTGCCGGGTACGGAGATTTTTGTGACCTTCAACGGCTACTATGCACAGAGCGGCGCGACGGAGCCGCCCGACTACCGCGGCGACGAGCCGACGCCCGACCCGAACGCACCCGGACAGGATCAGCCTGCGGACCCAAACGTCACGCCGACCCCGCCCGTGATCGAATGAACCGGTTCCCGGCGCGTACATGCCGGATACACGACCAGATTCCAACAATTTCAGGGAGGTATATCTCATGCTGTTATCAGAACTTGCCATGACCACCGGGCTGCGCTATGCCGGCGAGGATGTTGACATCGTCTCCATCGAATACGATTCAAGAAAGGTGCAGCAGGGGAGCATGTTCTGCTGCATCGTCGGCCAGCTTTTCGACGGACATGCCTTTGCGGAAGCCGCGGTCAAAGCGGGCGCCGTCGCTCTGCTCACGGAGCACGAACTGCCGCTTTCCGTACCGCAGATCATCGTCAAAAACGCAAGAAAGGCCATGGCCGAAATGGCCGCAGCCTTCTACGGATACCCGCAGCGTGAGATGCAGATGCTCGGCGTCACCGGCACGAACGGCAAGACCACCACGACCTACATGCTGAAGGCGATCGCAGAGCATGCGGGCAAGAAAGTCGGCATCATCGGAACGATCCGCAACATGATCGGCCAGGAGAGCCTGCACACAGACCGCACCACGCCCGAATCCGTAGACCTGTTCCGTCTGCTGCGCACGATGGCGGACGCGCGCGTCGATCTTGTCGTGATGGAAGTCTCGTCCCACGCGCTCGAGCAGTTCCGCGTCCACGGCATCAAGTTCGACGTTGCGCTGTTTACGAACCTCACGCAGGATCACCTCGATTACCACAAGACCTTCGACAACTACCTCGCCGCAAAGAAGAGCCTCTTCCTCAACGCCAAGAAGGCCGTCGTCAACGTGGACGATCCCTACGCCGACCGCATCATGGAGGGTCTCTCCATCCCGATCCTGACCTTCGGCGTGCGCGACCGCGCGGATCTTTCCGCGACAAACATCGACATCACGACCCGCGGCGTACAGTTCGATCTGCATACGCCCGTGGGCGACTGCCGCATGAATCTGCCCATTCCCGGTCTGTTCTCCGTGTTCAACGCAATGGGTTCCGTGGGGCTTGCGCTCTCGATCGGCCTGCCGCTCGACCGCATCAAGGAGGGCCTGGAATCCATGACGAGCGTTTCCGGCCGTCTCGAGCCCGTGAGCGCGGGCAAGAACGTCCCCTTCTCCGTGTTTGTAGACTATGCGCACACGCCGGATGCGCTCGAGAACGTCCTCAAGACCATCCGCGAGTTTGCAAAGCGGCGCGTTATCTGCGTGTTCGGCTGCGGCGGCAACCGCGACCGCGCAAAGCGCCCCATCATGGGCGAGATCGCAGGACGCTTCTCCGACCTTGCGATCATCACGTCGGATAACCCGCGCAACGAAAACCCCATGGATATTATCGATACGATCGAGGAAGGCGTGAAGCGTTCCAGGACACACTATCTTGTGATCGAAAACCGCAGGGACGCCATCGCGCATGCGCTTGAGCTCGCAGAGCCTGAGGACGTGGTGCTCATTGCCGGCAAGGGTCATGAGAATTATCAGGAGATCAATGGCACAAAGTACCATTTCGACGATAAAGAAATTGTGGAGGAGCTTCTCCGGAAGCGCGTATAACATCCTATGTTCACCTACTTGCTCGCTGCGCTTGTCGCATTCGCACTCATGCTCGTGCTGGGTCCGCTCTTTATTCCCCTTCTCCACCGGCTGAAATTCGGGCAGGTCGAACGGGAAGAAGGCCCCGCGTCTCACAAGAAGAAGCAGGGGACCCCGACCATGGGCGGCGTCATCTTTCTCATTGCGATCCTCATCACAACGCTGCTGTTCGGTCTTGACGGCGCCGCGTTCACGCTTCCGGCGCTGCTGACGATGGCAGTCTGCGGGCTCGTGGGCTTTCTTGACGATTTCATCAAGGTGCGTCTGCATCGAAACCTCGGCCTGCGCGCCTATCAGAAGATCATCGCGCAGTTCGGCATCGCGTTCGTCATCGCATTCTGGGCGTACCGCTCGCCGTTCATCGGCTCCACACTGTACCTGCCCTTCTCGGGCGGCAGCTGGGATCTCGGCGGCTGGTATATCCCCGCGATGATGTTCGTCGTCATTGCGGAGATCAACGCAGTGAATCTCACGGACGGTCTCGACGGGCTTTCCTCGAGCGTCACGCTGATCTACGCGCTGTTTATGGCCGTACTGTTCGCAGTGCTTGCATCGCGCGCGACCGCGCTCGGCGAAGTGCTGTACGGCGTGAACCTCAACAGCATGGCTGTGTTCTCCATGGCGATCGTGGGCGCGCTGCTGGGCTTTCTCTGCTTCAACAGCTACCCCGCAAAGGTCTTTATGGGCGACACCGGATCGCTCGCGCTGGGCGGTGTGGTCGCAGTCCTTGCGATCTGCTCGCGCTCTGTGCTCGTATTGCCCATCATGGGCATCTGCTTTGTCGGCTCCGCGCTGTCGGTCGTTTTGCAGGTCGGTTCCTACAAGCTCCGGCATGGCAAACGCATCTTCAAAATGGCGCCGCTCCATCATCACTTCGAACTGTCCGGTATGCACGAGGCAAAGATCGTATCCATGTATTCCATCGTGACTGCCGTTTGCTCTGCGCTCTGCGTACTGCTGTACCTCATCCCGCGGTAAAGGCGATCCTGTCCGGTATTGCGTCCTTCGGGGCGGACACCGGACTTTTGTTTTGCCCATTGCAAGGCACGCCCTTTGCCGCAATACCGGGCATACAGCCGCGTTCCCGTCCAAAGGCGGAATGCCCGCGCTGCC
>HF985545.1 GCA_000432015.1 Clostridium sp. CAG:1024
CAGCCCGTCCAGTCCGGAGCTGCCGATCCCGCTCACGGTCATTACACCGATATATATAGTCGTCACTGCGCCGATAATCCACTTTTCCGTCCGTTTCAGCGTTCCGGCAAGCCCGCCGAGCACATCCCGTTCGCTCAGGCGGTCCATCATGGAAAGTACGCCTGCGATCACCGCAAGCGGCAAAACGACCGTGCGCATACAGGCCGCCACGCTGCCGCAGAGCAGCGCCGTTGCCGGCTGAAAGATTCCGACCGTCGCCACGGAACCCATCGCGGTCAGCAGCGTAAACAGCGCCGGGAGCGCAAGTTCCATGAACTTTACAAGGCTCGTCATCGCTTCCATGCAGGTCCGCGTTCTGCCCGCAAGCGCAGCGAGTGCCGCCGTAAGCGCAAAGCATCTGCAAACAAAGGCCGCCGTCTTTGCCGTATCCTGCGAAGCGGAAAGCGTCTGTGCAAAGGCGGACAGCAGCGCGATCCCCACGAGCAAAAGCAGCAGCGGGAATTGCCGTTTTGCCCCATCCAGCAGCGCAGATCGCAGCGCCGAGAATCCGTCCTCCGCATTCGGAAGATCGCGCCCCATGGCGTAGGCTTCGATTTGTCCGAGCAGGTTCGTTCCGCTCCAAAGCTGCTGCGCTTCCTCCGGAAGCAGTGCAAGCAGTTCGCCCCAGGCCTCCGTATCGAGCGCATCCATCCATGCCGAAACGCCCTCCTCAATGCCCGCGTCCGTGCCGCCGGTTTGTTCCTCGTCCTCCTCCGGCGCCGCAAGCGCGCGTCCGAACGGCAAAAGAACGAGCAGCAGCAATACTGCCGCGCAGACCCGCTTTCCGTTCATGGCGCGGTCTCCCGCAGGAGCGTTGCGGCAGCCTTGACCGCCGCGACCGCCGCCGGAAGTGTCAGCGACAGGATCAGCACCCGGCCGCCCAGCTCCACGCGCGAGCCTATGGCGCTTTCGCCTGCGTCCCTACAAATCTCCGCGCCGAATTGAACGAGGTACGCCATGCCGATGATCTTCACGAGCACGCCGACATATTCTGTGGGAATGCTGTAATCGGCCGCAAGCGCCCGCAGCGCATCCAAAACGCCCGTGAGCTCCGCCATTGTTAGCAGCAATACGAGCGCGCCCGTCGCAATGCCGATGAAAAGCCCTGCCTCCGGGCGAAACTGGCGCACCGTAAGCGCAAGGATCGCGCCGAGCACGCCGATGGATACGATCGTAAACACCTGCATCACCGCTCCTCAATACAGCTTGAACACCTGCCGCACGCTCGTGAACAGCTCGTCGATCATGCCGAGCACCATCAGCAAGCCGATGATCAGTCCGGCGATCGTTGCGACCATAGACATCTCGTCCCTTCCGGATTGCTTGAGAAGCTGGACCACAACGGCCGTAATGATGCCGACGCCGGCGATTTTGAAGAGGATCTCCACGTCCATGCCTTCCCCCCTCCGTTAAAGCATAAGGATCGCGATCGCGGCGCCGGAGAGCATCCCCGTCGCGCGGTATGCACGTCCTTTCCCGCGTTCCTCCGCGCCGGCCGCTTCAACGGCCGTGTGCAGACGCTGCAGCACCGGCTCCGCGCCCTCCGCATATCTTCCTGCGCTCGGCGTACCGACGATCGCGGCAAATTCCGAAAGCAGCGCCGCCTCTGCATCACCGAGCGGCAGCCATGCGCGCGCACCGTCCTTTGTCCCCTGCACAGCCTGCCGCATCGCCGCTTCCGGCCGCGCCCCCGCGGACAGCGCTTCCGCAAACGCGTCAAACAGCGGTTGTGCTTCGCCGTAGACCCGTTTCGACGCAAGACGTTCCAGCGGTTTCTTTTCATATTCCATAGCGAGCAAAAATCTTCGCAGCGCCGTTTCCAGCGCGGCGAGAAAGGTGGCTCTCTGCCGCAGTCTTGCGGCGCTCCTTGCGCCAAATGCCGTACAGGCGAAAAAGACGATCAGGATGGCAAAGATCTTCTGCATGGCAATTCCTCCGTAGTGATTTCATTCCAG
>HF985546.1:0-282 GCA_000432015.1 Clostridium sp. CAG:1024
CGCAGCGCCGAGACGCGCGTTGCTCGACGCATAATCCATCGACGCGAGAAAGCGCGACACGCCCCGCGCGCCCGTCTGCTCAAAAGCCTCCGCACGGGCGAGCAGCGCGTCCAGGTTCCGCTGCCGCTGTCCGCCCGCAGGCAGCGCGCCCATGCGTTCATAATAGCCTGTTTCGTCGAGCAGCGCAGCGAGCAGCGCGGTCACGCCGTACAGACGCTCGATCTCCCGAAAGCGCGCGAGCGCCGCAGCCGCCTCCCCCGCCCCCTCCGCGCGCCGCTCCCC
>HF985546.1:289-4934 GCA_000432015.1 Clostridium sp. CAG:1024
GGGCGGATCGTCGGCGTTTTCCGCATCCTCCGACTCGGCAAGCGAGAAGAACGCTTCGTAGAACGGCACATCACGCCCCGCGCGCAGCCGGAGCTTCAAAAGCGCCTCCTCGGAATAGCCGAACAGGGGCGAGCGCAGCACGGACAGCAGCGGAATATCCTGCCTGCGATTGTCGATGACGCGCAGCACGTTCAAAAGCACCATGACCTCAATGGAGTCGAAATACCCGCCGCTCGACTGCGCATAACACGGGATGCCGCACAGCGCCAGCGTCTCCGCAAAGGTCTGCGCCTGCGTCGTTGCGCGCCGAGGGTGCGTCGTTGCGCGCAGAAGGATCGCGATGTCGCCGTATCCGAGCGGACGCTCTCCGCCGCGCTTTGCATCATAGACCGGCATGTCCGCCATGAGCGCGCGGATGCGCTCCGCAATGAGCCGCGCCTCGACCGCCGCGTCCTCCATGTCCTCGAGCACGTCCGGATCCTCGTCCTCCTCGACCGCCTTGGGAATGAGATGCAGGCACGCGCCGCCGTGCGGCACCTCCGTGCCAGGGATGAGCTTCACGCGCTCGTCGTAGGCCATTTCGCCCACCTGCTCGCTCATGATCGCGGTGAACACGGCGTTCACGGCATGGAGAACCTCCTTTGCGCTGCGGAAGTTTTCGGTCAGGTCGATGCGCCGGCCCTCCCTGCCGTCCTGCCAGCGGGCGAGCTTTTCCAAAAACAGCGCGGGCTCCGCGGCGCGGAACCGATAGATGGACTGCTTGACGTCGCCCACAAGAAACAGGTTGTCCGCCCGCCGGATGCGCGAGAGCAGCGCCTCCTGTACGCCGTTGCTGTCCTGATACTCGTCCACGGCGATGACGCGGTATTTGCTCCTGTATTCCTCGGCGATCCGATCTTCCCCGAGCAGCGTGATCGCCAGATGCTCCACGTCAGAAAAGTCCACGACGTTCCGCTTTTGCTTCAGCGCGCGGTATGCTTCCGTGCGGGAGCGGACGAGCGTTTCGAGCGCGAAGACAATGGGAAATGCCTCGAGAAGCAGCGACGTTTCCTCCTCGGCGCTCCGGGGCATGGCGGCAAGCTGCTTTTTGACGAGCGCCTTGACGCTGTCGCGCGCGTCCTTGACGGGCTTTTTGTCCGCGTCCGGCGTACCCTTCGGAAAGCGCATCGTCGGGAACGTCATCAGCAGAAGCCCGGTGCGGTAGCCGTCATAGCCGCTTTGGAGAAGCAGCGCCCTGAGCCGCATGAGATCTTCGTCGAGCACGGCGATCACGCCGCCAAGCTCCGGCGGGAGTGTATCGCGAAAGCGCACAAGCTCCGCGATGCCCGCGCGCAGCTCCAGCTGCATCCCCTCCGTGATGCGGGAGAGGACAAGCGCCGCATAAGCCGGGTCGCGGTAGCGCGCGACAGCGCCGGACAGCCATGCGTCCGGGTCGGCCTCCGCCGAGAGCGCGCTTTCGACTGCGCCGAGCGCCTCCCACACGGCGCCCTCCGAGCCGAAGGCCGCAAGCAGCGTATGCAGCGCGGGATCGTTCTTTGCGGCAAGCTCCGTGAGCAGCGTTTCTCTGACCTGCCCCTCCATGACCGCAAGCTCGACCTCGTCCGCCACGCGCACGCGCCCCGGAATGCCGAGCACCGCGCCGTGTCTGCGAAGGATGCGCGAGCAGAAGGCGTCGATCGTGGAGATCGAGGCGTTTTCCACGGCCGAGCACTGCGCAAGAAGATAGCTCCGAAGCGCCGCGTCCTCCGTTTCTCCGACCGCCCTTTGCAGCCGGTCGGCAATGCGCTGCTTCATCTCAGCGGCCGCCGCGCGCGTAAAGGTCAGCACGAGCACGCTCTCGACCGGCACGCCGCCCATGATCGTCCGCACGATGCGCTCCGTCAAAACGGCGGTCTTGCCCGCGCCCGCAGCAGCGGAAACGATGAGATTGCCCTGTGTTTCGATCGCGGCGCGCTGTCCCTCAGTCCATCGCATCGCCATCGCCCCCCTTTCGCCCGATGGTATCGAAAAACGCTTCCCTGTCCAGCCTGCGCTTTTTGCGCGTTCGGCAGGACGGGAGCTTTGCGTCAAAGCGGCAGACGCTTCTGTAATCGCAGTATTCGCACGCGCCGGAAATGGGACTGACCGCCACGTTCCCCGAGAGCATGGCGCTGCCCGTGCGCTCCGCGATGCGCTTTGCTTCCCGCATCAGATGCAGAAGCTCCGTGCCGCCGCAGACAGCGCCCGAACATGAGCCGTCCTGCTTTTTCCGAACGCCCGCGAGCACCGCGGACGCGCCCTGCATCGCCTCCTCCGTGCATTCAAGCACGGCAGGATCCTCGAGCGTCAATCCCGCGAGCCGGAACCGCTTTTGCAGTTCTGCCGCAGCGTCCGCGCCGGGATCCGGGAGCGCCACGCGCACGGGCATATAATACATGCCGCCCGGCACGCCGCCCGCAGCCGTGACCGCTGCAAGATACAGCGGAAGCTGCAAACACAGACCGTCCAGCACCGCGCCGAAGTCGAGCTTTTTGCCGCCGGACTTGTAGTCGATAACGCGAAGCGCCTCCGTGCCGTCCGGAAGCTCTGCCCGGTCGAGCCGGTCGACAACACCCGTGAGGAGCGCGGTCCTGCCGTTTCCGAGGTCGAGCCGTATGGGCGGGAATGCGGCGCCGTTTCCGAAGCGCAGCTCGAGCGCCGCGGGCGCAAACCGGCCCGCCGCAAGCTGGCGCACGATCGCACGCGCACTCTGCCGCACCGTTTCGACGAGCAGAAACAGCGTCATGTGCAGACGCTCGTTTTCAAGCAGCACGCCGTCGTTATGCAGCGCGATCACCGTTGGCAGCAGCTCGTCCAGCATCAGATCGATCCGCTCGTCGGTCAGCGCGCGATAGGACACGTTTTCTTCCATGCAGCGGCGCAGGAACGCCTCGAGCGCCGCGTGATAGAACGCGCCGAGCTCTGCGGGGCGTTCGCCGGCTTCCTGTCTCGGCTGTGCGCGCAGTCCCGCCTCCGCAAAGTGACGGAACGGGCAGGCATTGTACAGCTCGAGCCTGCTCGGGCTCATGGTCATGCGCGTGCCGTAGAGCGCTTCCGCAAGCGCGGGCGCGACCCTGGCGGGACGGATCCTGCCGCCCGCCTCCCGCGCCATGTCCTTTGCGAGCGCCGCATAGCGCGGATGCTCCGAAAAATAGGCCAAAAGCGCCGCGGTCATGGGGCTTTCGCTCCCGGCGAGCGCGTCCTCCCGCAGCAGGGAAGCAAGCAGCCGCAGCCCCGTCCGCTTCGTTTCCGGGAGGAGGAGCGGCCNNTCCGGCAGGTCGACCAGCCGCTCCGGATGATCGTTCAGCGAACAGGCGGGGAACATGCGCAGCAGCCGCGTCACAACGGGCGCGGGGGACAGCTCGCCCGCATCGCTCGCAAAGCTGTAGGTCACAAACAGCGCGTCTGTGGGCGCTGCAAAAAGCGCATACAGCCGCAGGGTATCGATCGCAGCGCCGTAGGCGGGCTTGTTCCACACGGGCAGACCGTTTTCCGACAACAGATCCAGCTCACGGCTGTCGATGAGCGCATCGTCCGTGCGCGACGCGGGCAGCATCCCCTCGTTCGCACCGAGCACAAACAGCCGCCGGACGCCCGCGGGCAGGCGTGTGCGCACGGGATCGCCCACGAGCACGCGGTCCGCCGTGTCCGGGATCACGCCGACGGATGCGGACGCGAGTCCCTCGGACAAAAGCTGTAAAAAATCGTCGCGGGACATGGCCGTGTCCCCGAGAATGGCGTAGAGCTGGTCAAACAGCGCAGTGATCGCTTTCCAAAGCGCCGCATGCTCCTCCGCCTCCACGGGCCGTCCCGTTGCGGCGAGCGCCTCCGCCTGCTCCGCGCGCTGGCCTCCGCATGCTCCGCGAGCTGTTCGGACAACCCGATCTCCGTAAGATACGCATAGAGCGCGGCGAGCTTTTCCTTGACCGTTCTGCCGTGCAGCGCTTCCCGGAGGCGAAGCAGCGGCGCCATGAGCGTTTCTCTCGCGTGCTCCGATTCCGCGTCCGCACGCTTGAAGGGCGCAAGGAACGCGCTGCCGCGGATCCCCGTGCGCAGAACGAAATTCTCGAGCGCCTCCGCCTCGTCGCGGCACACGCCCGCATAGCCGCTCTTTGCAAGGCGCAGCATGATCTCCGGTGAAAAGCCCTCCGTTACGGCCGTGAGCGCAAGCAGCACGAATTCGCCCGCGGCGTGTAAAAGCAGCGGACGCTTGGCGTCCAGGAAATACGGAATGCCGCGCAGGTCGAGACTGCGGCGAAGCGACGCGTTGTAGCGTTCCGGGTCGGACAGCACGACCGCAAGCTCGCGGTATCGCGCGCCGCCGCGCACGGCATGGCAGATCGCGTCCGCGACAGCCTCGGTCTCCGCATAGCGGCTCGGCGCGCCGAACACGGTCACGCTCCCGTCGTCCTCCCCGTCGTATGCGGGATACGGATAGGAGAACAGGCTGCGCTCAAGGTGCAGCAGCGCGCGGCGCTTCGTCTGCGTCTCGGAAAAGCGCTGCGTTCTGACGGGCAGGCCCTTTTCCTCCGCGAGCGTCGAGAGCAGCGTCCGCGCGCTCTTTGCGACGGCGAACAGCGCTTCGTCCGCGCCGGACGGATCCTCCGTCTCCGCAACGGTCACGCCT
>HF985546.1:5052-7626 GCA_000432015.1 Clostridium sp. CAG:1024
GACGCGGGCAGCAGCCGGATCGCCGCGTTCATGCGATCGTCCGGCGAAAGATACCGTTCTTTGAAAAACGCCTCGGTCGCGGCGTACAGGATCGAAAGATCCGTGAGCTTTTCCTTGAGCAGCGTGCCGTCCGGCAGACGCGCGGCCGTCTCTCTGAGCTGCTCCGGCGCGATGAGCGCGCGCTTCATCTCGGAAAACAGCTCGGCAAGCTCCGTGCAGAAGCCGCTTCTCGTCACGGCACGCGAAAATGCGGAGAGCGTCCCGCCGTGAATCTCCGCAACACGGCGCACCGCCATGGCAACGCCCTCGCCGGACAGATACGGAAGGCGGCGGCTGCTGTTTTCGAGAATACGCTCGGACAGCCGCTCCACGGACAGCACCTGCACGCCGATGAGTCCCGCGCCGGCAATGTCCGCGAGTCTCCGCTCCGCGGCGAACGTCGCCTGCTCCGGCACGATGACGAGCGCCCGCTCGCCGCGCTTTGCGTGCGCCGCGGCAGTCCGGTACAGCGCGTCCGTCTGTCCCGCGTTCGCCCTGCCGATCAAAAATGTCAATCCGCTCACGACTCGATCCTCTCGCGATGCACGGGCTCGTAGCGCATGCCGCCGCGCTCGCTTCTGCTCTCGAACAGCACGATACTGTTTGCGGTGAACGCCTCCCGCCGCGGACAGGTGAAGCCCTCGTCGCCGCGGATGTTGCGGCCGAGTGTGATGTGCGGCGTGAGCCGCGCGCGGTTTTTCATAAAGCCGCGGTCCCAGAGCGCGTCCTCGAGCGTTTCGTACAGGCGGCGGAGCTCGCCCGTTTCATCCGATATGCCGAGATAGCCCGTTCTGCCGCTTCCGGACGGGAACGCGCCGTAGTCCGTGAGCCGGAGAAGAAACGGCTTCGCATCCCGCGCGGCTTCATGGATCGCGTCCGCAGCATCGAGCAGCGCGTCGCTCTCGCCGATGAAATGCAGCGTGATGTGATAGTTCGCCTCCGGCACGAACCGACCTTGTGCGCCGCGCTTTTTCAGGCGGATGGCCGTATCCGCAGCCGCACGCCGGATGTCCGGCGGCACGGGGATCGCAATGAACAGTCGCATGGCGGTTTCTCCTTCTTCGTTCGCGTTGCCCGGCATGTCCGCGGGATGCGCTCCGGCTTTTCGGAGTGCAAAAATTCGGCGGGCGCCGTGCGGTTATCCTTTGCATGTGGGGGGATTCTATCTTATTTTAGCGTTTTTTTGTCGATCTGTACAGAACAAGCGCAGGAATTGGCGTTTTTTGCAGCCCATCCTGCGCCGCGCCGCGCCGCGTGTATATTTTACGGCCGTGCAGACTATGCAGTCTTTGCATGGTTACGCAGGGGAAAACTGTGGATAAGTTATCCACAGTATCCACCGTGTTTTCCACATGCCAACGGTTTTTGGGATTTTCGATGTGGACAACTCTATGGAAAACCCATGGATCCAAAACGCATAACGCCGCCATGCGTTTTGCATAACGGCGCCATGCGTGGGATGGGGATACGGCTCAGGCTGCAAGATAGGGAGGTCCTTCCTGCAAGGATGGATGGGCGGAGGCTTTACACGGCTTTCTCGCGGCTCTGTTCCTCCATTAAGAGCTTGTCCGCCACGAGTGCGATAAACTCACCGTTTGTGGGCTTATCGTTTTTGCCGTAAATATTGAAGCCGAACAGCGCGTTCAGATTCTCGATCTTTCCGCGCGTCCATGCGACTTCGATCGCGTGGCGAATGGCGCGTTCGACTTTGCTTGCGGAGGTATTGAAGTGCTTTGCGATGCCCGGATACAGTTCCTTTGTGATGCGGTTGATCATGCCGGGATTGTAGTACACCATGCGGATGCCCTCGCGCAGATAGTGATAGCCCTTGATGTGCGCCGGAATGCCCGCCACGAGGAACACGGAGGTGATCTTTTCGTCGAGCGAGCGCGGCGGCTGGGCATAACTCATCATGCCGCCCTGCGGCGCGTCCTGCTGCACTGCCTCCATGGCGCGCTTCAGCAGCGCGTCAGGCTCTACGGGCTTGACCATGAAATACTTCGCGCCGAGCGCACAGCAGCGCCGAACCATGGATTCGTTCCGCATCGCGGACACGATGATCACCGCGGGCGCGGTCTCCGGGCAGACGATCCGAAGCTGTTCCAGCACGCCCAGTCCGTCCACGTGCGGCATGATGAGGTCGAGCAGGAGAATGTCATATTTGCCGGTGCGCAGTTTTTCCAGCGCCTCGCGGCCGTCCGCCGCAGTCTCGACTGCCGATACCTGTTCCTTTGCCGCAAAGCAGCTGCGCATGGATTCCAGAAAACTTACGTTATCGTCCACGATCAGGACACGAAGATCAGACATGTTACAACCCCCTCAAAACGAATTCGTGTTTCAATGCACAAATTGTAACAAGCGATCTTTCGCGGCGAAAGGGGTGCAAGTGCGGGGCTTTTGTCGAGCGGGGCGCGAAGAACGGCAATTTTTGAACCCCGCGCAAAATCCGACCCGAACCACTATATTTTGCGGTCGCTTTTTCGTGTGAATACAAGCCGTTGCGATGCGGGCCTTTGTCATATCGGATGTGCGGGG
>HF985547.1:0-7605 GCA_000432015.1 Clostridium sp. CAG:1024
TGCGGATTGCGCGGCATTTTTGCGCGGCGAATGCGATGCGGCGCTTGTGCAGACTGTTGCGGCGGCTACAGAATCGGACGCGACGGACCGGATCGCAACCAGTCTTCTCAACCTGTCCATTGGTCGACCGGTCTACGGCAGACTCGCTTTTACGGAATGCAGCGAAGTCCCAATGATGGCAGACGGGTACGTTCTGGAGCTTGGTTCGAACTATAATTTTCACGGAAACGTTACATCGGGCGCGCCGATTACTTCTGTTACGATCACCATTGACCGCGAGGAGCGCAAGGGCAGCCTCTACCCTTTCATCAGCACTGTTACATTTGCGCCGGAAGACAATATCACCCGTTATGATATCAATTCCGTGCCGGAGGGTGCAAAAAAATCTCTGAATGATCTTACAAAGCTCAACAAGCTTCGCGTCGGAGAGCACTATTTGGTGATCACCGCAACTTCTACGGAAGAAACCGAGCCCGTCGAGCTTGTCCGCGCTTCATTTACCATTGAAAGGCAGCGCTGGAATCAGCTTGCGCAGACGAATTTCTCCGACAACTATTCACAGATCCTTGGCTTTTTTGGCGACCCCGAAAAATTCCTGTTTCGCTATCGCTGGCGCGGCAACGGTCGAGGAATCGTCCTCGATCCGGAATGGCGCAATACCTATCTCGTACCGGGTCGTTTCGGAAGTATCCATCGTGATGCGGAGCCGTACTTTCTGAAAGCGCAGCAGTATATCGACACCGAATATGTTCGTGTATCCGGGAATAAGCATGATTCCGGCGTTATTCCACTCTCAAAGCTCGTACTGCATAATAGCGGGACTTGTGTCGCACGTTTTATTTCAAGCCGCAAATATGTCAGCCATCATTCGTTTGGCACAGTGGTGGATCTGAATACAAATCTGTCTCCGAACAGACAGCGTGTAAGAAACAAGAATATTATTTACGATGCAGTTTACAATCACCTGATTTACGAGGGGATCAAGACGGATGAATCCGGCGTGCAATACTATGATTTCACCTATACCGGAAAGTATAAAAACGCTGTTTTGGATATTCCGCCGGAGATTGTCAATTATCTGCTCTATGAGCTTGCATTTTATCGTGCAGGATTTCGATGGGGGTTCTATTTTGACCGCGCTGACGCTATGCACTTTACCTTGACGGAATCAAGGCGAGAATACTTCGAAACCGGCCCATATGCGATGCGAAAAGTGTTTACCTATATCAACGAATAGTGCTTGAGACGCCGCTCACGGTCTCGGATAGAGGCAAATATGCAGTAGCGACCGCCGTCAAGGGCATGGCAGAAAGCAAGCGCTTTTCCCATGATGCATCGGGGTCGGATAGCGCATGACTGAACGAAACATAAAACGCTCGGGGACGATGCCCGGGCGTTTTTGTATTGCCGTAAGGGAAAGCGTATTGCAAGCGTATCAAACGGCTAAACGCCGTATTTCAGCTTTACGCGCGCGAGCTTGCTGCCGAATGGCTTTGCAAATATATACAGGAACAGCATGTTCGAAACTGCATATAAGATAGTATAGGGTGCCGCCGTAACGAGCGCCGCCAAGTACAGCTGCAGATTAAAGCCATTATTGTACCAAAGAACTGTCCAAATATCCATAATGAATGAAAAAGCAACGCCGGAAATCGCACCGTACAGCAGCAAGAACCAACGATGGTCTTGGAGGCGTTTGGAAAGAACGCCCGCAATCAAACCGATCAGCCCCCACGCCAGCATCTGAAACGGCGTCCAAGGCCCCTGCCCAAAATAAAAATTTGAAATAACTGCGGACAGCGCCCCCGTCAAAAAGCCCGCTTCACCACCTAGATACATCGCAGTCAGGATCGTCAAGGCTGTAACGGGTTTGAATAGGGGAATAAACCGTCCTGTCACCGAGAGTGCCGTCATGACAGCAACGAGGATCAATCGTCGCGTCCCCGTTTTCTTTCGCTCAAACCCGGCAAAAAACAACAGCAACGAAAGAAGTGTTACAATGAGGATCGCCGCAGCATACCCTTCTGCTGCGATCGCGTTTGCGCCGATCAGAGCTGTTAAAGGGATTAACAAAAAAGGAACAATAATCCGTATGAGCTTTCGCAGATGCGCGTTCTTGATTACAATCATGTGCTGTCTCCGTTTGCGCGGCAGATGGCCACCATGTCTTCAAATGTCGCGACGAGATCATAAATCCCACGCGTCATGCGGTTTGCGGCGGTCGTATAAAAACTGTTTGCCGAAAAAAACTGCCGCGGTACTCCGCAGGAAACAACCTCGCCGCGAAAGAACAGCGCGCAGCGGTCCGCGCACGAAGCAGCGAACGCAAGGTCATGCGTTACTATAACGATGGTAACACCCTGCGCTTTCAGGTTGCACAATACCGTATGGAGCTGCTGCTTTGCATATGCGTCTAAGCCTTTGGTCGGCTCGTCAAGAAGCAATAAACGCGGATGCGTTGCCAAAGCTTTTGCGAGCGCGACGAGCTGCTGCTGTCCGCCGGAAAGATCATATGGGTGCTGATCGAGCAGATCCTGTAAAGAATACGGGAGCGTCTCCTGCTCCGCCTTTGCATCCGCAAGTTCTTCTCGCACCGTATTGCACAAAAATACGGTTTGGACATCCTGCGGCAATAGCGCAAGGCAGTCCCTATATAGGGATTGGTTTTTATAGTCTCTGAGCTTTTTCCCGAACACCTTGATCGTTCCTGCATATGGCTGCAGAATTCCTGCCGCCGCGGAAAGCATGGTCGATTTTCCGGAGCCGTTGCCTCCGAGCAAACAAAAGATCTCACCCGCGTAGACGGAAAACGTGAGGCCGGACAAGACGTCCTGCATCGCTCTGCTATAGCGAAAGCGCACTTCGGAGAACTCCAACGCGGCCGTTTCCGTATGGGTATATGGGGCAAGCGGAAGGCTTTTAATGGAAGCGGTGAAGTTACTTTCGATGTATGCTCGGGCTTCCCGCACGTCCAACGGACAATCTCCTTCATGTTGGAACGCCGCGTAGAGTTGTGCTGCGACCGGTAGGCCCGCCAAAAACCGCGGACTGGAAAGCAAACGCTTGACGCCTTTGCGTGTCTCATCGAAAACGAGTAAACGTCCTGCCTCCAAAGCAAGGAGCCGATTTGCAACAGGGATAACGTCCTCAAGTCTATGCTCAACGATCAGAACGGTTGTTCCGAGTTCGCGATTCAGTTGTGCTACGGTCGCAATAAAATCCGCAGCGGCGATTGGATCAAGCTGCGCCGTCGGCTCGTCCAGCAACAGAACATCCGGCTGCATGACCATCACAGCCGCGAGACTCAACAGCTGTTTTTGACCGCCGGAGAGCCTGTTCGTCTCCATGGAAAACCAACTTTCGATTCCGAAATAGCTTGCCATTTCCGCAACACGGCAACGGATCTCATCGCTGCTAATCCCCAAGTTCTCAAGGCCGAATGCCAGCTCATGCCATACTTTATCCGTGACGATCTGCTGCTCAGGGCGCTGCATCACATAGCCGATGCGGCAAGCGCATTCGCGTTCCGGGAGTTCCGAAAGGGAAACACCCTCAAAGCGCACGCTGCCCGTTTGCCTGCCAAGCGGCGTCAGTTCACGCTTTAACATACGCAAAAGCGTGGATTTTCCGCTGCCGGTCGCGCCGAGTATCGCAATAAAATCGCCCTTCTGTACAGAAAAAGCGAGGTTCGAAAGCGTCGGGGACGATTGTTGCGGATATGTAAAGCTCAGACCTTCGACAGCAATGACTTCCACTTGATCTCCTCCGTTATTCTCAAGATCACCGGCAGCAGTGTCAGAATGCCATATGCAATGAGACTGTACAGCTGCAAGGCCGACGCAGGCGGCGCAGTGATCTCCGGGTAAAAGGCATATTGCAGCGCACCCGTTCCGGCGCCCAATACCGTGACGGCTGTTAGAAACGTGATCACGGCAAGCAAGACAGCGTCGCTGCTGCAGAAACGATAGACGGAAAAATAGGATCGTCTTCCGACGCCATATCCTCGTGCAGTCATGCTGTCCGCTGTAACGATCCCGTTCTCCAATGTCCACGTCACCATGACAGAAAACACACGCATTCTTCCACGGAGGGTATCGACGATGTTATCCTCCTTGTACAGACCGAGCGCACGCTGCGATGCTTCGACCTTGTGAGCCTGTATTCTGAACAAGGGAATATACCGCAGCGTCATGGAAAGTAGCAAGGCGGCTTTCGGTGAGAGCGCACCGAACAGAAACAGCAGTTTGTCACTCGTCATGACCGAAGAAAACAATCGAAACCAGTACAACACCGCGAGCAGCATCGCCGCGGCAGTAAGTCCGTATAGCACGGCTTCCAAAGTAATTGGGTTGTTATTGAGGACAAACAATACCGTAACGCCGTTATGATGGAACAGCGGATTCAGAAGCGCAGTCACCATGAAGAGGAGCAGAAACCCTAAGTGCGTTCGAACGTCAAACAAATCTGCTTGGAAAAGGCATGCAAGCACGGCTCCGAACAGGGCTAATGCCTGGATCAGGGGATGCAGAACGAACATGCAGACCCCTGCGACCGCTGAAAAATACAAAAGCAATACAGCAGGATGCGTGTCAGAGAATGCCCGCATCGTTCAAAACACCTCCCTTTTCAGTTCAATTTGAAGGCGCAACATCGTTGCCGAGATCACAGGTATACATCCACTCGATCTTGTCACCGTCGGAAAGCACATACTCTCCGCAACTGACGGATGGCATTCGGCCATTGACGGAATAGACCCATCCGGACAGGCCGCCGAAGTTAAATTCATATAGATTCCCGATTCCGGAAACATACGCCATTGTTTTTGCGCCGGATCCGGTCGCTGTGCTGTCAACCGAAATGCGGAAGGAACGCGCGGCCTCGATGAGAATGTCATACGCCGTTTCGCCGGGAGCGATCTCAAATACGGTTTGGGGCAAAATGACGCCGTCCTTCGGAATATGGCTGCCATTGTCCTTGCCTGCCACGGTATCGCATCGAATGGACATCGTTACCGTACCGACCGCATCGGGCTTCTGCGGGATGGACGTATAGTACTTATCGGCGCTTTGAATGTTCAGTGAACAGGCCAGGACGATTGCGGCTGCACCAACGGCCCCCACAAATATATAGTTTTTCGGATGGCGCTTGCCCTTCAAATATAGAGTCAGTACGGCCGCGAGCATTACAACAAGGATCCCAAGTATTGCCCAGAGACGGTAACCTTGAGGAACCGGAAGGCCGTTCTCTGAATGTACCTTCTCAGACACGACCTGCTCAGGCGCGACCTGCGGCGCTGCGTCGGTTCTTTTAATAGCCGGCAATTCGCCCAGCGTCGGAACAGCGGCGGGATCAAAGACGAACAGCGGGCTCCGTTGCAATTCGTAGCGCCACAAAGCAACGAGCGCGCAAAGCGTCTGCACCGTCGCGATGGAACTGCCCTCCCCTCCCATCGTATGGCAAAAGGTGTCGTCCGCGAGCCGGTATTGGAGCATCCCGTCGAGGAGTGAATTACCCTGCTTGATAAAGCGCGAATCGTGCAGCGGATCAATGCCGATCGCCGTCAATGCGATCAGTACCTGCGCCGCACTTTCGACGTTTTGCGTCCCAAAACTCTCAAAGTCCCCGCTCACCAGTTGCTTGTCTGATAAAAAAGTGATTGCAGCATCGGCGGCGTCTCTTACGGCTTGTTTGTCTGCGTAGTACGGCGCTAAAGCCTGCAAGGTCATGGCCGTTACATCTACATCACCGGCTTCGCCGCGCAACGCCCAGCCGCCATCCGCAAGCTGCATGGAGAGCAGTTCCGCGACAACGGTTTCCAGCGAAAACGCCTTGCTTTGAGCGCCGTTGTTCATCAGATGCAGGCCGAACACCCAGCTCATGATTCCCTGCTCGCCGATAGAGCGTTCCGTTGTCTCCTGCACATAGGGCGCATCCGAATGCCCCGTTGCCATAAGAGTCAGGGCGTAACGTTGCTTGGTTGCAGCGGTAGCGGCATCCGATCGTGCCAAATAGTCAAGCAGTGCGCTCACATACCGATCAAATGCAAGCGATCCTTCGTACTGTGCGAGAGCGAGTACGTACCACTCGGCAGATTTTCCTGCTTCACTCGACAATCTGCCATCCAGCCATTCCTGCGCAGAATCGGCGCCAGCCGCTGATTCACAAGCTGCAACAATACCGTCGATGTACTGTTCAAGCACACCGACGGTATTATCTTCAGCCACAAGGCTGCTCTCATTATCTGTTTTCGCATCAGCCGCGTTACCTGCAAGCGCACGTCCGACCGGCAACAAGCCGGTCAGACATGCAAGCAGACAACAAAGTGAAGCAAACCGCTTGATGCTCACGCTTGCTTCTTGCGGGTCGCGATCACAATGACCGCAACAGCGGCGGCAATTACCAGCACGGCGATCACAACATAGAGCGTTACGTTGGCCGTGCCTGTTGCTGCTCCGGCTTCCACCGTCGCTACGCAGCAAGGCGGGACAAGGACAGCAGTATCAGATTTTGCACTGATCACATGACTGCCGGCCGTAAGCTGAATGACTGCATGGCCCTCCGCGTCCGTCTTAGAATCGGTAGCTTCTCCATCGATCAAGATCACAGCATCTGCGACCGGCCGGGTGACAGGCGCCCAGTTTTCATCGAAGCCAACGCCTTCCAGCGTAAGCTCTACGGTTTCTCCCTCTTTGACGGTCAGCGTATCAACCGTAAAGTAGCTGTACATATCCGACCAAGCGGTAGGATCCGTATAAACAAACGCCGTGATCTTATCGCCGTTCGCAATGGGGTCGGCGAGACTGAGCGCGGATGCATTGTTCACATAGTAACCATAGCTACCGCCATTTTCAACGCCCCACAGCTTTGACAAGCTAAGGCCATAGTCGCTTGTCTCCGAAGCATACCCGGCAGCCGCGCCGCCTTCAAAAGCAGCCTCATGGGCGAGATACAGTGCGTCATTGATCGTCAGGGCACCATCTCCGTCCACGTCCGTAACGACAACTTCCTGCTGCGCAAGCACGATCGTTCCGTTTGCAATGGTTACGCATACCTGAACGGGCTCCGCCTCGGTCTCGGCAAAAGCAGAGCCGGCAAACAGACTCACCAACAAGCAGGCAATCATGACGACCAGCAAGGCTCTCTTCTTACTCATGTTCTTTCTCTCCTTGTAATGTGAATTATTATTCTCATACGACGGTTCACCACTCACCGTCCGTATGCAAATCCTCCGAAAACGTTGTATACGTCTTTATGCGCGAACTCCGCTTGCGTTCAGCATTTTTCTCCCGCTTTGCACGGATTCTTTTCGCTACGGTACGATCATGTCGGCTTTCTTCCGGTGGACGCTTCAACCCCGCTGCTTCCAACGCTCGCGGCCAGGGGCCGAGAAATGCCTTGATCGCGCAAACCTCTTCCGCCGAAAAATCGCCGCGGCTTGGAAACCGGGAAACCCCATTCTCCTGTAAGCTACGCTGCTTTTCCCGGAGAAGCTCCACACACAGTTCGCTGTCATACTTCATGGACGTTATCTCCTCTGGTACAAATAAACAAATGCGCTCCCGCCCTATATGGACGAGAAACGCAACGCTTGCTTGGCTTCCTTTG
>HF985547.1:7624-8695 GCA_000432015.1 Clostridium sp. CAG:1024
TGCTGAACCGATGGGCTGCGGCTTTGCATCAGAAACCAACGGCTGCACTCTTCGTACCCAAAAGTGACCCGGCATGGCCGGCCGTTCCGGTCATTTGACAGGTATTCCGGCTTATGAACAGCAGACTGCTCAATCACGGAAATGGTGGTTGCGACGGAATCTCACCGAACTTCCCCCTCATCCAGCAGAGCTGGAATCAAACAACGACAGTATTCACTATTTACATTCATTCTACTGCAAAACACGTTTCCCGTCAATGATCGCCACGGCAAATCTCCCCGAAATCCTGCTTTCTCTGCACAAAAATAGCGTGTCATGCAAATGCGCACAGCACGCTGTTGTTAGTTTTGTCTGAGTACAGCTCAGTTTGCCTTGGTCAGCGTGAGCATATACTCGCCGTCGTTTTCTTGTACCTTTACTTCATAGCGGCGTGACTTCGCAAAACGCGTAATATTCTCGACAGCGGCCATAGTATCCACCAAAACCTCGACCCCATCGGGATTGCTCTGAATCGCATGTTGTGTGCGTACAACGGGTTCCGGGCAGGCAAGCCCTCTCGCGTCAATCTTCATGTTGTTAGTTCCTTTCTCTGTTCGTGAGGCCGATCACCGCAAGGACAACAAAGCCGACAACGACCATGATCATGCCATTGACCGTCGGACCCTTTGCGGAAGAAGCAAGGCCAAAGTTATGGCAAATAGCGGCGCCGACAATATAGCCGGTAACGGTAACAGCGGAATCGGAGTTACCCTCGCCCGCAAGAATAAGCTGGCGAAGCGGGCAGCCACCAAGCAAAACGCTGCCCCAGCCGACCAACGCCATTCCAAGGAAGTTCCAAAGGCCATCAGTATGTGCGACCGGTTGATCCGCAAAGGAGAGCTGGAATTTTCCTGCGATCAAGTTTCCGATGATGCAGAAAACAATAACGGCGAGGAAACCGAAGAGCATATTGAAATCCTTGAACATGATGGCGTCACGGCTTGCCGCGACCGTGCAGAAGCGCGTTCTCTGTGCCAACGCGCCGACGAGCAGACCTGCGATCAAAGATGCAATGATGGGCGCATGCAGTGC
>HF985547.1:8715-10692 GCA_000432015.1 Clostridium sp. CAG:1024
TGGGCCCACCGCCGGCTTCCGTTGCGGCAAAAATCGAGGGAATGAGCAAGGATGCAAGGAACAGAACCAGCATCATGGCCGGCAATACGCCGCCTTCCGCCAACGACTGCGGGTAGGTTCTCTTAAGGGAGAATCCTTTGCGAAGCCAGAGCGTCCCGACAAAAATACCGAGAACGAAACCAACAAGGCCGATGATGGCATTCAGATCCCCGCCGCCGATACGGAGCATCATGCGAAGCGGGCACCCCAAGAATATGAGCGCGCCGATCATTACGAAGATGGCGATGACAAAGCGGAGCATAGGAGAAGAACCGCCGCGCGGCTTGAATTCGCCTTTGATCGCCGCCATGACCATTGCGCCGAGCACAAGGCCGATGATCTCGGGACGCACATACTGTACCGCGCCTGCGGTATGGAGTTTTGTGGCGCCCGCAATATCGCGAAGGAAGCACGCGATACAGAAACCCATATTGCCGGGATTTCCCAGCACCGTCAGAACCACCGCGATTACGCCGATCAAAGCGCCGACGCCAATTACGGCCCATCTTTTTTTCGTCATATTACCCCTCCAAAGTTGATGTGTCAGTTTCGCACTGTTCTACGAAACCAATGACAGTATATCACCTCTATGCGTTATTATCAAGTGAGGATAACGGAATTTCATAATTTTGGGTCTTTTTTCAGTCTTAGTGTGTGATAACGTTTACTTGAGTTGAAAGAAAAACAACGCCGTACGCAAGACGTTTGATCGAACGTGCTATCACCGGCGTTATTTCGGATCGTGTATATTCGTTTTCAAGAACCGGAGTTCACATCAGCGCAGAAGGATTCTCTTCTCGCCTGCTCTTTCCATGACCCCGATCCGCTGCGCGCAGGGAACCGCAGTTTTCAGTTCCTCATACAATGCATCCGCGTCCTCCGGGTGTACCGAGATCATGAGCCCCCCCGCCGTCTGCGGATCATACAGCACGTCTTGCACGGCAAGCGGCGTATCTCCTGCATCGACTGCCTGCTCAGCAAAGGAACGATTGCGGTACATTCCCTCCGGAAGGATCCCCATCTCCGCAAAAGGCAGCGCTTCCTGGATGATATGAATGGCCGAAGTATCCAGAACGGCAGTCAGATCTGATCCCTGCGTCATTTCATAGAGATGCCCAAGCAGACCGAACCCGGTCACGTCCGTACAGGCATGCACACGATATTTGACCATACAATCACGCGCGGATTTGTTCAGCGTGGTCATCAGACGATAAGCAAGCGCCTTTCCCTCATCGCTCAAAAGCTCGGCTCTCTGTGCCGTCGTGAGGACGCCGATACCGAGCGGTTTTGTCAAAAGCAGCACATCCCCTTCTTTTGCACCGCTGTTGGTCAAAATACGATCCGGGTGGACAAAGCCCGTGACCGAAAGCCCGTATTTCGGTTCATCGTCAAATATGCTGTGTCCGCCGGTGATCAAGGCTCCGGCTTCAAATACTTTTTCGTATCCGCCGCGCAAAAGCGCATGCACAGCGTCCCGCGGCATGTCTTTGGGGATGCACATAATGTTTAAGGCCAGCTTTGGCTCGCCGCCCATGGCATATACGTCAGAAAGTGCATTGGTCGCGGCAATTTGACCGAACAAATAGGGATCGTCTGCAATTGGCGGAAAAAAGTCTAATGTCTGAACGATCGCCAGGTCGTCCGTGATCTTATAGACCGAAGCGTCGTCGGACTTGTCAAATCCAACGAGCAGATTGGGGTCTTCATGTACAGAGATCCCTTCCAGCAGTTTCGCCAGCACGCCTGCACCGACCTTCGCACCGCAGCCGGCACATTTGGCCAGCTTAGTCAGCTTTACATCCTGTTCCATGGGTTATTCCGCCTTTCTTGAAAAATGTAGAATCGCTTCGAGCGCGCCACCGCCTACAGCCAGCGCTTTGTCCGAAACCGAATAACAATGTTCAAGCTTACACCGCGGGTCGATGTCACCGCTCTTCA
>HF985547.1:10725-33162 GCA_000432015.1 Clostridium sp. CAG:1024
TATGGTTCCGTCCGGGAGAATCCCGCGCAGTGTTCCGCGAATCTTGCTTTTCATGGGCATATCGTTCACATACGCGCAGATCTCTCCGGGCTCAACCTGGTCTCCGATCTTGTGTACGCCTCTGAAAACGCCGTTACACGGTGCGCGCAGAATGCGTTCCAGAGAATACCCGCCGATTTCACCGGGGATGCCTGTATTCGGAATTGCGCAGCCCGTATAGTATACGCGTCCCATGGTATGCCCACGCATGGTCTCAACGACCGCATGGCAGTCTAGACCCGCCGTGAACCCCGGTCCGATCCCGACAACGATCGGTGCATCCTGCATTGTCGTTCCAAGATTCTTTTTCGCAAGAATCGCATCGACGAGCGCATCGGGCCGAAGCGCCGTTCGGCAGGTCGCTTCCGGATCAGCCATCACAGCGATCTTTCCATCAGAAAGGATCGCTTTTGCTTCCTCGGCATCTTTCGCTTTCCTTGCGCGAATTCCTTCCAATTCGACTTCCCCTTGCACAAGCGCTTCCGAAAAACAGATCGTTCTTCGAATGGACGTAGGCTTGTCAAGATCCGTCATGACAACGGAAAAGCCGCTCTGTACGAGACGATATGCAATGCCGCTGGCAATATCGCCCGCGCCTCTCAGCAGAATCAGCACGCTGCATTCCTCCCTTAATTATCGTTCAGATTCTATGAAAAACAGGCCGTTCACACAACGATGTGATGAGCACCCTATCCGTCAAGTCATTCTCCATCGTCTCTGCAATTTGTTCGCCGTAAATGATACGTTCCGCTGTATCAGCCTTGTTCAAAATGACACAAAAGCGGGCATCTTTCGGGACAGATTTCCGCAATCCGGCACAATGCTGGAGCACCATCGCGCAATCATCCGGGGCAACCGAAGCTTCCGGACTTTTTCCAACGATTGCTGCAAAGCGTTCCGGGCGAAACACAGTTTCGTTTATACGCTTCCCGACGCCGTCAAGCCCTGCCACGGCGATCACAAGATTCGCTTCCCCCGGCATTGCTGGTTCATGCGGAGCCGGCGCTTTCAGCGGCAGATGCTTTGCACCGTCTGCCTCCACGATGCAATAATCCGCAAGGGCACACAGTTCCGCCATTGACATTGGCGGCGGCTGCATTTTGCCGAGCTGTCCCGGCTCCGGAACACAAAGCACCGAATCCGCGGCGAGCTCTGCTTGTACACGTTCGCGCGTTGCATTCGTTAACACGGGGATATGCGTAGGGCAATAGATATGCGTCGTTGTTGTAACGATCACTTTGCCGCGCTGCTTCAGCTCATCCGCAAGGCAATACATCAGGGTGGTTTTTCCTCCTCCACCGACGATCGCTATGACGCCCGGCCGAACATCCAACAATTCCGAGATTCGATCTGTTATGTTTGCAAAAACGGCTTGCATACTATCCTCGTTATTTTGCTTTGAGGATAACATTTTTCTTTGATTTCGTCAACCGGCTGCAACGTGATCGTTCAGGCGTATGATTCACGCAGCCGATCAACGGGCATTGCGGGAATTGTAAAATGGAAAACGTTAAGGGGGCAGTCCCAATCTTTGAACGCCCCCTATGATTCTTTACCTCGTCTTTTTCGTTACCGGGAAAATGATCTTCGTTTCCCACGCTTCCGGCGGGAGGTTGTCAAAACGTGTCCTCAGATATAGCTCATATGGCGCGGTTGCGATCACATACCCGTGTTCCGCGATCCAGCGCACGACGGCGCTATAGGCCTCTGCGAGGGTGGAGTATGCGCCGCGGTGCAATACCGTTACGGCTTCTGCTGCGGGAATGACGCGATCGGCTTCGCCTTCTTTCTCAACAACGACGCCAAGCTCTACATCAGAGCATTCCGGGTCGAATGCTTCGTCATGGTAGACAGCGAGCGCGATAGAATTTTTCGTTTGGATCTTCTCTCTCGCGACACGCTCAAACAACTTGCCGTAATACTTTCCGTATTCTTCCGTAGACATTTTGTGCCGCTCGGATAGAATCGGCAACGGTTCTGTTGTTTCAAGATGAATCTCATATTGATTCTGCAAACTCTGCATAGTTCCATTCCTTTCATAGTCGTCAATGGTATTCGTAAGCTCGGAGATGATCTGCTCCGTCTCCTGTATATAGGACAACAGTTCCTCACGTTTACGCAGCAGTCTCCCGTATGTTTTCTCCTCATTTGCATCATCCGTCATAAGCGCGATTTCTGCAAGCGAGAAGTGATAGCGTTTAAGTCGCTGGATCATCAGCATCCTCGGAAGCTGCTCTTCGCCATAATACCGATATCCTGTCCACGGATCCGTGTGGATCGGGCGCAAAAGACCGATCTTATCATAATAGTGCAGCGCCTTAATGCTGACAAGGCTCGCTTTGGAAAACTGGCCAATGGTGAGCATACCTGTCTCCTCATACATTCTTTGCTTCGAAGCGACTATAAGTTTACGGTATCCCCTAAGGGCAGAGTCAATAGAAAAAACAACAACGCTTCGAAAACGAATTTAGAACGCTGTTGTTTTAGTAGGAACACATCTCAGAATCACAACAATGTATGCACCCGCGCTCGGATACGAAATACTCCATGCGCAAATCGTGCGCTTCAACGGGGATCGCCTCCCGCCGAATCGCATCCCGGCATAAGAGCATTGTTGGGCAATGCGTTTGCAAAAGATACCTGTCATAGTATCCACCGCCATACCCAAGGCGTTCGCCTCTCTCATTTCCCGTACAGCACGGAACGATTGCAAGATCGATCGATTCCGGTGATACAAACACAGCCGACGGCTCCGGTTCCAATATGCCAAAAGAACCGGGGCACAATTCGTCGATCGAACGAACCGCCCGTGCCTCCATGACACCTTTTTTGATACAGAGCGGTACTGCGAGCGTCTTACCGGCGTGCAGTATTGTCTCAAGCAGCGAACGTGTGTCGATCTCCCTCTGCGTTCCAACATAGCAGAGGACAGTTCGGGCTTTTTGAAACGGTGCGGAAGCGGCGACGTGGCGACAGATTTGATCATCCGCCGCTCTGCAGTAGTCCGGCGATAAAGCACGCACCGCATCCGCAATTTCTTTTCTGAGCGTCAGCTTTTGAGGCTCAATCTTCATGCTTTGTCATTCTCACATAGCAGAACCAGAACACAACCCCCACAAGGACGCCGCCAACAATATTACCGAGCGTCACAGGCAGCATATTTCCGAGGAAATAATTACCCCAAGTCAGGTTTTCAACCGCAAGGCCAGCAGCTTCGGCCGCCGCAGCATATTGTGATTTCGCGAACAACCCGACGGTGCAGTAATACATATCCGCAATACTATGATTAAATCCGCAGATCACAAAAAATGCAACGGGTGTATATGCGCCCAGAATCCTTCCCGCAACATCTTTCGATGAAAGTGAGAACAATACGCCCAACGTAACAAGGATATTACAAAGCACGCCCATAAAAAACGCATTTTGGAATGGCATTGTCATCTTGCCGATCGCAACCTTCATGGAAAACACTGCGAGCGCACCGTTCCCTGCGCCGACCCAGCCGAACTTCGCCGTAATGATCGCAACGATAAGTGAGCCTACGAAATTTCCCAGAAATACGACGACCCAATTGCGCAGCATGCCGCACAACCCGATGCGCTTGTCAAGCAATCCGATGCTCATGAGCGTATTGCCCGTAAACAGCTCCGCACCGGAAAGGATCACCATGCCGAGGCCGAATGCAAACAACAGGCCGGAGATCATACGGATACTGCTGTTATTCTCCAGCGCATAGGTCGCCATGTTTGTGACGGCGCCCGGAAATGCGATCAGCATTCCCGCAAGGATCGAAAGCAACGCCATGTTAGGCAGAGCGAGTTTCGATTTCGCGACGCTGGCGTTTGCATAGTTCAGCGCAGCTTCTTTCGGAGTAAACAGATTCATGTGATTCCTCCTCCAACTGCCGATCAAGCAAGCGAGCGCTTTGCCGCTTCTACAACATGACCGATCAGCACGGACGTGGTCACAGCGCCTACACCGCCCGGAATCGGTGTGATAGCATCCACGATCGGTTCGATCTCCTCAAACACCGCGTCGCCCGCAATGCCGCCTTTTGCTTCATCCCAGTTAATCGAAACATCGATAACGATCTGTCCCGGCCGCACATAGTCCTTTGTAAGGCTGCGAAGCTTGCCGGCAGCCGTGATCAGAATGTCCGCTTCGCGTGCGACAGCAGGAACATCAAGCGTACGGGTATGACAGACGGTAACGGTTGCATTCCGCGCCATCAACATGACTGCGGCAGGCTTTCCGACAACAAGGCTGCGTCCGATGACAACGGCCTTCTTCCCTGTGCAGTCGATGCCGTAATGCGCGAGGATCTCCATGCAGGCCTCGGGCGTACAGGGCGCAAATCCAAGCTCTTTCCCCATAAACACTCCGGCATTGGACAGATCGGTCATGCCGTCGATGTCTTTTTTAGGATCAACGCGGTTTGAGATCTCGTCCTGGTCTGCTTTGAGATGCTTCGGAAGTGGACGGAACAAGAGAACGCCGTGAATTTTATCATTAGCATTGACCGCATCGATCGTCTCGATCAGTTTTTCTTTTGTCACGTCCTCCGGAAGAACGATCTTCTCGACCGCCACGCCAAGGGTATCCGCGCGCTTTGTCGCCCCGCGCTCATAGCTGAGATCATCCGGGCGCTCCCCGCAGCGAATGATCGCAAGCGTCGGAACGACACCTTTTGCTTTCAGTGCTTCGCAGTCCGAGATGATCCGCGCATTGAGTTTCTCATTGACTTCTTTTCCAAGCAACAGTCTTGCCATATGCCTTCCCCCCATTCTTATGCGAAAAATCCGGATTTGACCGATTCAAAGATGCTGTCCGCAACCGCGCAATACTTTTCCAGCATTCCGAGGCAACGAGCATTCATCTCTTCTGCAAGCTCGCGATTCTTTAGCGTCTTTGTATTGATAAACACATTCAGCGACGCCGCTTGCAGCGCTGCTTTTACGCAGACCGCGCCGCAGCCCGCATCGGAAACGGCAAGGCGCGACCCCTTCTTTGCAAACACATCGATTGCTTCAATCGCTTCGCAGCAGAGTTCCATGATGCGAACAGGGACCTTGCATGCAACGATCGTCGCATCCTCAAGCACCTGATCCCGCGTGGGGTCATCCTTGGGAATGCCATACGCCTTTGCGAGTGGTGCAAAGCCTTCGGCGTCCGCCGCGATCTGGTCCAGCAATTCCTTCTGCAATGCGTCGCACTTTGTCTTCAATGCAACGATCTCTTCTTCAACATCCGCATATTTCTTTTTCCCGACAGTCAGCGAGCCGACCATATTGCCAAGCGCCGTGCCGACCGCTCCAACGAGCGCTGCAGCACCGCCGCCACCGGGAGTCGGTGCGTTGGATGCGAGCACGGTCACAAAATCTTTACAGGTTGCATCTGCGAAATCCATGATACTCTCCTTGTTAATCGAAATGTAAACAACAGAACATCCGGCGGCGGGTCGCCGCCGGACGCTTTGTTTCGGCTCAATTGTATTGTTTTGCTTAGAACAGACCGCTGATCTTTCCGGTTTCGTCAACGTCGATCCGCTCCGCTGCCGGAACCTTGGGAAGTCCGGGCATGGTCATGATGTCGCCGGTCAGCGCTACCAGGAAGCCCGCGCCTGCCGAAACTTTCACGTTGCGAACCGTAACGGTAAAGCCTGTCGGTGCGCCAAGTTTCGTCGGATCATCCGTCAGACTGTACTGGGTCTTTGCCATGCAGATCGGCATTTTATCGTAGCCAAGTGCAGTTAGCTGCGCAATCTGCTTAGCAGCGTTCGGCGTGAAGATGACGTCCTTTCCGCCATAAATCTTCTGCACGATCGCGGTGATCTTTTCTTCGATCGTCGCATCGAGATCATAAGCGAAGCTGAAGTCGTTCGGCTCATCACAGAGACGGACAACCTCTTTGGCAAGCTCGATACCGCCGTCGCCGCCTTTTGCCCAGACTTCCGACAGCGCTACATTAACGCCCAGCTCATGGCACTTATCCTCAACGAGCTTGAGCTCCGCCTCCGTATCCAGCGGGAACCGGTTGATTGCGACCACGCAGGGCAGTTTATACACCTTCGTGATGTTCTCAACATGCTTGAGCAGGTTCGGGATGCCCTTTTCAAGAGCTTCCAGATTCTCCGTGCCAAGCTCGGCCTTCGGAACGCCGCCATTGTACTTCAGCGCGCGGACAGTCGCTACGATAACGACTGCGCTCGGGGTCAGGCCTGCCATGCGGCACTTAATGTCAAGGAATTTTTCCGCACCGAGGTCTGCGCCGAAGCCGGCTTCCGTGATGGTGTAATCGGAAAGACGCATTGCAATCTTTGTTGCAGTCACGGAGTTACAGCCGTGGGCGATGTTCGCGAACGGGCCGCCATGCACGAATGCAGGCGTATGCTCGAGCGTCTGGACGAGATTCGGCTTCAGAGCATCCTTTAGCAGTGCTGCCATGGCGCCGGCTGCATTCAGGTCTCCGGCGGTAACGGGTTTTTCATCATAGGTATAGCCGACGACGAGGCGCGCAAGACGTGCTTTCAAATCGGTGATATCGCTTGCAAGGCACAGAACAGCCATAATCTCGGAGGCAACCGTGATGTCATAGCCGTCCTCACGCGGCGTGCCATTGACTCTTCCGCCAAGACCGTCCACGACGAAGCGGAGCTGACGGTCGTTCATGTCGACACAGCGCCGCCAAGTGATCCTGCGGGGATCGATGTTGAGCTTATTGCCTTGATAGATATGGTTATCAAGCATTGCGGCAAGCAGATTGTTCGCAGCGCCGATTGCATGGAAATCACCTGTAAAATGCAGGTTGATGTCTTCCATCGGGACGACCTGTGCGTAACCGCCGCCGGCAGCGCCGCCCTTTACGCCGAACACCGGTCCGAGCGAGGGCTCGCGCAGTGCGACAAGAACGTTCTTACCCAGCTTCTTCATTGCATCTGCAAGGCCGACGGTCGTTGTGGTCTTTCCCTCGCCAGCGGGCGTCGGGTTGATCGCTGTTACCAGCACGAGCTTGCCTTCGCGCTTTTCTGTTTTGTTCAGAATGTTGTAGTCGACTTTTGCTTTGTAGTTTCCGTACTGCTCCAGATACTTCTCATCAACGCCCGCCATTTTCGCGATCTCGGTGATGTGCAGCATGGGGGTTTCCTGTGCGATCTCGATGTCCGACTTGTAGCTCATTTGTTTTCCTTTCTTCGTCCATGTGCTTTCCGGATATCGCTCTGGTTCCCGGCACAATGGACATACAATAATAATATTTTGCCGCTCTCGCGACAGAAAAACGGGTGGTCCGTCTGAGTCCCGTTCTTCCCTTGGTCAGCGGGGGAACGCCTCCCCCGTGTCTTTAGAAGGTGTTCCTCTGAAAGCAAGCCCGCACATCTCCGCTCATGTACAGAGAGCCGAGCGCGCAGACAATCCCTGCCTTTCCAGCAGCTTCCTGTGCAATGCGAACACCTTCTTCGACAGATACGCAGGGTGTCGCTTTCACGCCGAGTGCTTCTATACGCGACGCAAGTTCTTCTGCCGACATGGCGCGCGGATTCCGCGGTTTCACCGTAAAAAACTCTTTTGCAAGCGGAACCACGAGCCCAAGAATATGCGGCACGTCCTTATCTGCCATCACACCCACGAGAAACGTAATCTTCTTGCCTGGGAACAGCCGCTCTAAGCTTTCAGCTGTTGCCCGGATTCCATGCGGGTTATGCCCGCCGTCCACAATGAATACAGGATCTCTCCGGAGCACCTCAAAACGTGCAGGCCAGCGCGTGCTTGCAAGTCCGGTCCGCACGGCATCGTCACTGAGTATCCAGCCCCTCTCGCGCAGCACCTGAACAGCGGTCAGGACGACGGCTGCATTGTTCATCTGATAGCGTCCCACCAGCGGGATCCGTACGTCTTTCCAATCCAGATAGGAAAAGCTCTGCCCGTCGAGGTTGAATTCGCCGGGTTTGATGGCGGAAAACGTGGGTTCGTGCAGCGTTGCATGGCGTGCTTCCGCAACCGAGCGAAACACTGCATCCGCATCCGGATTCCCGCCATAGCTCACAACGTCGCAACCCTCTTTAATAATTCCTGCTTTTGCCCTTGCAATGTCCGCCATTGTCGGGCCGAGTTCTCGAACATGATCCATACCCATCGCAGTAATGATGACGGCCTCAGGTTTTTCGATCACATTTGTAGAATCCAGTTCTCCGCCCATACCGACTTCAAGTATCACGATCTCGCAGGCATGCCGCGCAAAGTACAGCATAGCGATCACCGTGATCAGTTCAAACTCTGTCGGATGATCCTCCATCTCCTCCGCGAGCGGTTTGACCTCAGCGGTAATCTCCGCCAGTTCCTCGTCGGAAATACAGGAACCGTCGATCTGCATCCGTTCGTTAAAGCGATTGATAAACGGAGATGTATAGAGCCCTGTCCTATATCCGGCCGCTTCAAATATCGAAGCAAGCATAGCAGCTGTGGAGCCTTTTCCATTCGTTCCGGCTATGTGTACAAAACGCAGCCGCTTTTCCGGGTTTCCTGTTTTTTTCAGAAGTTCCTGTGTTCTGCCAAGCCCTAAGACACTGCCTTTCCAGCAGATACTGTGAATATAGGTCAACGCTTCATCGTAGGTCATAGCAACTCTTGTTTCACTCATATTTCACCAACCATGTCGCCGAATCAATACTGTGCGGCGCGTTTCAAATACGGCCGAATCACAGGCTTATATGTTGCCCGATGCACAAGGCAGGCAACGATTGCATCCACAAGTATCGTTGCGGGTTTTGTTGCGAGCCGTGCAAGGAATAATGCGCTAAACGGCATTTCTTTTCCAACGATTATGGAATAATACAGGGTCAGAGCCCATGTGCCGTACAGGAGACTATTCACACACTCCGCTACGATCACGACAAGCAAAAACCTCCACATTCCTTTCCAATCATCCGACCAATGCCGGATTGCCCACTTGCCGCCAAGTCCGCAAAGCGCACCAAGCAGCATAGGTCCGACCGTCAACAGAGGAAAGTATGCGCCATAGCCTGACAGGACCGTGCCAAGTATATCCGACACTGCGCCGACCAACATTCCGGATATTGGGCCAAGCCAGAATCCTGCTAATATGATAGGAATACACTCAAAGCTGACACGCAGTCCTTCATTGATCTGAATGCCGAGAAACCTTGCAAGCACCACCTGCATTGCGATGAGAACCCCCATCAGAACAAGGTTTCGCACGGGAAAAACCGAACGTTTATTATCTTCCATTGCGTTTCTCCTATCTGCCGGATGTTCCTCGAACCGCCGGCGAATGGCATGGAAGCTACAGCGCAATGCTCTTCAAAAAAGAATACCAGTTCTGTCAGGCGTTTTGCACCTGACGGCGAACTGGTATCGTTACATCCGAAGCGATGCGGTAGCGGATGCAGCATTACATCGTGGGCGACTTCCCGTCCTTCGTGCAAGGGCGACTTCCCAGCCTCTTGCCACTTAACGCGCAATACTTACTCTACCAGGTCATTTAGCGTTCCCGAACACTTAGGAACTAGCATATCATACACCCATCCAAAGCAAATTACAATGCTATTTGGAAAGATTTTGATAAATAATTCTCAATTTCTCATTTTGCCGATGAGAGCCGTGTGCTAATGGCTTTCATTCGGTTTAACACGATGTCGCCTGCAACGGCCATATCCTCTGCGGAAAATGCGACGGCAAAGTTATCGGAAAACAGAATCTGGGCACTTGGAGGAAACTCCTCATCGCCGAGCCAGAGCAGAAAGCGCATGATAAACCCGTCAAACAAGGTGACATCAAAGCCAAGATCGCTCTTTTCAATTGGCCTTGCAGGCATTCGACTCATGATTTCTTTCAAAAGTTCGGGCTTATTTCCATAGGAATAGGCGAATCTTTTGATACACCGTCCATCAAACTGCTTTTCATATACGCCCCCCCAGTTGAATTCGCGGTAAGCCATATACTTGCCGCTTCCCGGAACGGATCGCCCTTCCAAAAGATACCGCAGGATCAGGATCCGTTCGCTGCCGTCCAACTCCGGATGCCGAACAGAAAAAGTCGGAAACGATACTTCGACCGTATCGCCGAGAAACGGGACTCGCAAAATGCCCGCATCTCTGTCAATCTGCAGTCCGCAACGCGCCGCCATCGCCTCAAAATCGGCATTTAAATAACGTTCCGAATAGATCGCGAGCGGGTGTTCGGCCTTGTTATCAATGATTTTCGGATAAAGTTCCATGTGACGCACCTTATTGTGTCACGCTTGGAAACAACGACGCATCCGTGTGCGGCAAAAAGCACGCCGCGACAAACGAATCCATATACCCCGGCTCATTACTGAGTTCCAAGTATGTCATCGATCCTGCCAATTCCGTAACATGCTGTTCAGCCGCATGGCTCAGCAGCATAGCATATGCGCCGGTGAGCGAGGAATTGCCGATATAACGGAAGCTCTCCACCGGAATATCCGGGAACATTCCAATCGTAACGGCATTCTTCATGTTAATGCCGCTTCCGATGCCGCCGGCAACATATACGCGGTTGATCATTGACGGATCAAAGTCCAAAGCGCGCAGCATCGTCGTCGTCGCAGAATAGATTGCGCCTTTTGCGCGGATAAAGTTATCGATATCGACTTCTGTGATTACGATGTCCTTCGACCAGCCGTTGTCACGCTGCCATGACAGCACAAATGCGCCCATACCATGCTCATCATGCAGAATGCGCTCGCCTTCTCGGATAAACTTCCCCTTCCCGTTGATGATCCCGGCACGGAACAGCTCCGCGATTACATCAATGATGCCGCTGCCGCAGATTCCGGCGGGCGTTGCGCCGCCGATGACGGAAAGAGACGGTTCCATGGTCTCCGCATCAATCGTGCATGCCTCGATCGCGCCGTACGTCGCACGCATGCCACAGCTGATGTCGCCGCCTTCAAACGCGGGGCCCGCCGAGCAAGCGCAGCTCATCAGGAATTCATTGTTTCCGAGAACGAGCTCACCGTTTGTCCCAAGATCAATGAACAGGCTAATCTCTTCCGAGTTCCAAATCATGGAAGCGAACGTCCCAGCAGTAATATCGCCGCCGACATAGCTGCCGATATTCGGGGCGAGAACCAGCTCTGCCTCCGGGTTGAGATGCAGGCCAATATCACGCGCAAACAGATCGTCCGCGAGGAAAAAGCTCGGGACAAAGGGTTCCATACGGACAGGATCCGCGTTCACGCCAAGAAGCAAATGGTTCATCGTCGTGTTCCCCGCAAGCACCATACGGTAAATATGCTTTGGGTCAAGGTCGGCGCTCTTGCACATTTCCTGAATCAGCGGGCGGATGGATTCCTCGATCACGGCGTCCTGAAGCCGTTTGCGTCCTCCTGGCTTTGATGACTCAATGATACGGTTGATCACGTCTGCCCCAAAACGAATCTGTCCGTTCCCGCCGCTCCCCTTTGCAAGAATCGTTCCCGTTTCAAGGTCAACAAGGAGCGCTGCAAGCGTTGTCGTTCCAAGATCAACGGCAAGTCCGGCGATCGGCGTGCTGTCAGTTGACGGGAAAATATCCAGTACGGTCGCCGTATCCCCATTTTCGGAAATCACGCAGCGGACGGAGAATCCGCTGTCGCGAAGAACGTCTGCGAGTGTCTTCAGCACATGAAACGGCAATACAACGCGCTTGCACCCGATCTCCGCCTGTATCGAGCGCATCAGGCGTTCATTGTCAGGCATTGCATCGTCGATCGTCGGCTCTGCAAGAGTTACGCAGATCGCGCGAAATATCGGATGAAAATCGATCCCGGCCGAACGAATCTCTTTCCAAGAATCGCGAAAAATCCGGATCTCGCGTTCCGATGAAAGATCTGCAATTTTCATGCGGCTGCGGTAAGCGGAAGCAATGTCCGGAACTTCGATCTCTACGTCCGCACAGATCTTTGAACAGCAGGCAAGTCGCCAGCCCTCCTGGTACTCCTCATCAGACAAATGCCGGTTTTGTGCCGAATCCAGCGTTCCCTTGGTCAATCGAACACGGCATTTTCCGCACACGCCGTTGCCGGAACACGGCGCATCGATCGCAACATTTGCTTTGCGCGCAACGTCCAAAAGATTCTCGCCAGCGTTGGCCGAAATCTCAACGGTCGTGCCATTTGCTTGAAATACTACAGAATACACTGAAAACCGATTCCTTTCTGCCGTAAAACCTGTACAGCGTTGAAAAATCGGGCAGGAAGCGATGCCCCCTGCCCGACTTCGAGTTTGTTACATCAGGGGATCCATGCTAAGCACGGGATGACCCTTTTCAGTGAGATAGTTGAGCAGTTCTTCCGGATCGGTCGTGACGGTCTCGTCTGCGATCATATCAACGAAATTCTCAATGCCGAGCATTTCACTCGCAGTCTTGTTCAGACGCGCAGCAACGGAATCCTTCAGTTCTTTCGGCATCCAGACGATACGGGCAACGCCGCCTTCCGCCGCAGCAAACTTCTTGCTTGCTATGAAGTGACGTCCATGTCCCATGAATCCGGGGGTCTGAACGCCGCCGCCCGTCATCGAAGCGAGTTCGCCGAAGGTCATGCCGGTCGGGGTCATTCCCTTATACTCGCGGTTTACAATGACGAGGCCATTGGACAGAGGCTCGATACCGCAGATACACTCGAAGCATCCGCAGGAGGTCATCGGGTCTTCCATGATGGAGTACAGCGAGACATGCTCGACCGCCCCCTGCGTCGCCGCGTGTACCATGGCGTCGACATCGGGATAGTACCCCTTTACCGGATCGGTGCAGCCCTCTTTGCTGATCGGCTGGCAAGGACCTGCATCGTTCAGCTCTTTTGTTGCTTTCGCATCAAGCCAGGACACTGCGCCGCAAAGTCCCAGGCGCTCCGGCGTTACAACGCAGCAATGGCTGGGTGCAAAGGACTGACACAGAATGCAGGTATAGAAACGATCTACGCTCTCATCCGTCATGGACGCAAGGCGGTCATCGCGTGCATCGTAGGTGGGCATTGCCTCCTCATTCAGAATGCGCGCAGCCTCCGTGGGATCCGTGATGATCGTGATCTGGCACTTGTCAACGACGGCATCAAACTCATCGGAGATCATGCCATACAGGACTTCGCCAAAATGCTTGAGGCGGAAGCCTTTATCAAACGCGTCTTTGGAAACGCGGATGCGAACAAGATTTCTCTGGCCGGTATGCATAACACCTTCCAGATAGTTGAACCAGGTATGGATCTTACGTTCGATGACAGACTCGAAATCCGGCTGCATCTTCGCGCCTGCGACCTCGATCAGGGTAGCAATGTCTGTCGCACCAGCGTCGATGTCGGGACCGACGACGGTAATCTTATGATCCTCTACTGCATCGAGCGGACGGCTCTTGACAAGCTCACAGCTCGTATGGCTGCCTGCCCAGAATTCAGTCTGCATATCGGGCTTACGGACGACTTCGCCCTCGAATGCCGCAGCGAACGCAACGGGGATCGGGAGTTCCTTGGTCTTGATCTTGATGCCGCGCAGTTCGAGAGAACGCTTCACGGTTTCATCATGGTTGGTTACGGCTTCGAGTGCGCCGGGGACCTGCAGATCACCGATCGCCTGATCGACGACGACCGGGAAGCCAAGAGCGATCGCTCCCGCGCCTGCGGAGACGACAACCTCGTTCAGCGCGCCGAATGTATTGACGAATGCGGGGACGCGTTCCTTTGTGTAAGCAAGCAGATCCGCAAGGTTGCCGGGCTGAACATTGCCGAAGATAAGCGCAGCGCGAATCGCGACAGTAACAACATGAATCACGGCGGTCACGTCATGGCCAAGCGGGACAACGCGAAGCTCAAGACCCATTTTGACGCCCTGCTCCGCGGCCTGTTCGATGCAATCGCCGATCATGAAGGTCAGAATGCCTTTGGACTGGTAGTCCTTTACGACTTTTTCGACCGCAGCCGGATCGTCCGCTTTGCCGAGCACGACGGCGACGCCAGGAATGTCGCCCGTGACGAGCGGAACGCCGAGCGAACGAATAATCGGATCAGGCACAAAGCCGATGCCGCTTTCGGAGGCATAGGGGTCGCCGCCGCCGACATACTTCAGGCCTTCGATGATCTCCGCGCCGACCGCTGTCGCAAGGCCGGCATTCAGCGCCTGTCCGATGTCGTCCTGGTTCGTGATCAGGCTCTTCAACACGCCGACACAGGCAGGCAGATCGCCGAGCTTTTGTACTTTGACGCCCGTCGCCGCATAAATTGTCGGGAAGAAGTACGCTGTATCGGGGAAAGCGATGGGGGTATCTGCGCCATGCTTTGCGATGGCATCGTTGACAGCGCCTTCAGTCAGGCCCGCAACTGCATTGGAACCGGCGTAGATGAGATCAGTCAGTGCGCTCATATTTGTTTGATTCCTCCTAATCAATACTATTGCTGATTGGTGATTCTTTATTATTCTCTGCACTCTGGGGGGAATGCCCACACAGCGCTGACATCCGGGTTGGGGGGATATGACCGGCATACCTTTGCCGGATTCTCACCAATGCCGTCCGACCGATTCACATTCCCGGTCGGACAGTAATGGGACGTTTTACAGTTCCAGATAGGAATCTGCGTATAGCGTATGGTTCTTGAAGACGTCGCAGCTCTTGATGGTCTCCATCAATCTCAAATCGCACGGATTGACGATGGCCGAGGTCAGGCCCTGCATCATGGCCATTGCGACGAGCGCGGAGTCCATGATCGGACGAATATGCTTCGGCATTCCGTTGGAGTTGTTGCTGAGGCCGCCAGTGCTCTTGAGTCCCTCGTCTGCAAAGGCCTTGATCGCGTTCAGGACGTCCATCTGTTTATCCTGCATTCCCTTGACAACAAGGAACAGCGGGTCAAACCAGAGATCGGACGAATCCATGCCGAGAGCAAGTCCGCGCTCAAGCATATTATGGCAATGCATCATACGCTCTTCGTTGTCCTTCGCGATTCCGTCCGCAGAGCAGAGTGCAATAACGATCGCATCGTTTGCAGCCGCAAGATTGATATTGTCGATGCGGCTGCCGGCGTCGGCGGAGTTCACGATGGGCTTGCCGTTCGTTCGGTTATAGACCGAAATGCCGGCTTCAATGGCCGCCTTGTTTGCGGTATCCAATGCAAGCGGGACATTATCGAAATTCTGCTGAAGCGTCTGCACCGCCCACTTCATGAGTTCGGGGCCGTTGCTCTCCGCAGGTCCGATGTTAACGTCGAGGTAAGTTGCGCCCGCTGCGATCTGTTCAGCGGCACGTTTCAGGATCGGCTCCGGATCGTAGGTCTCCATCGCCTTGCGAATCGACGGGCTGATGCAATGGATCCTCTCACCGATGGTGACGAACTGCTGACTGTTCGGATCGCGGCGCTTATAGGTCACGGGCTTATCATCCACAAGCATAGGATGCACGACGATAGGCGGAGCGGGCAGAACAGTTTTCTTCGGAGCTGCTGCTTCTTCCTGCGTGGCCGGCTTTCTATCGACGATTCCCTTTTTCCACTCTTCGTCACGCATGAACTTTACAAGCTGCACGGCCTCGGTCGTACCGACAATGACGTTCCAATCCGGAAGCTTATCCTGGATCTCGCCCTTCATGACGGCGACTTTTCCCGGAATGATCAACACACGGCTCTTGATTTTATTGGCAATGTCGAACTCATCCATGAATTTCTTAATGGAAGAACTCGAGAACTTGCCTGCTGCCCATGCGGTCAGCACGGACATACCGGAAGCGTCTGTGATGAGAAGGTTAGCCGGCATTTTTGAGCGTTCCAACTCGCCGGAGACCAAGAAATACGTCAGTGCAAAATCAACCGAAAGGCAGCACGGACTGTTTTCATCAGCGCCGTTAATCGGGTAGATGCCGGGCGCGACTTTCATGGGTTTCTGCGGATCTGTAAATATGTTCTGACGGAGGCCGTACAGTGGCAGTGCCTTTGCATAGGTCATCTCGGAGCAGATCACGATGGAACCGTATTTGCATGTAAAGAGACTCATAAGCGCCGCTTCAAGATGCGCGTTACCGTCAGCAAGCCGTGCAACGTTAACGATCGAGGGATATCCGAACGTACGGTCGCCGTCCTTCAGCGCTGCTCTGCGGATCTCAACAGCGTTTGCGTAAGCATCCTTAATCGACGCCGCGCCGACATCCAGCAGCAGGTTCTTGTTCCCGAGCGCCTCGAGTTTTTCAACGGTTTCATGCAGCGTTTCCAGCGAATCGGCACGGACGCCGAGAAGCACTTTCGCTTCCGTTGCGAGCGCGCTCATATCGGCGTAGTTCTCGGGCGTTGCACCGTTTAAGACATACTCCACGCCTTCCGCCGCCGCCATTCCGGCCTTCGCCGCTTCGACATTGGCGCAATCCAAAATCAGCGGACGGCCGAGCGCCTTTGCCTTGGCTACGAGCGCGGCATAGTCATCTGCCGTTTTGTCGCAGCTGTGCCGGACGGAGATCATTTCAACATACATTCTCTCGCTGATACGCTCGTAATCCACGCTCGGAATGGATGCAAGTTTCGCTGTGATGGTCGCTTCATCCATGCAATCACAGAGGCCAACCGCATAAATCGTCTTGGAAACGAGCGTCTTTTCGTGCCGGGAAAGCACCGTCTCGCCGCCAAGCGAAAGATCGCCGATCTTGTACGCTTTCATCGGAGGCGCAGTTGCCTCGGAAAGCGTAGCAAGCGCTTCCGGCGACATATGGGGGCACTTGTCGATCGGCACAGCGCCGGATGCGACCTTCATTGCAAAGGCCATACAGGTCGGGCTGCCGCAGTCCTTACAGTTCGTTTTGGGGGTCAGTTTGAAAATGTCCAAACCTTTCAATGCCATAACCCGTACCCTCCCTTACATCAAGGCAGCAATGAGCTGCGAAATGGTTTTAATGGACTCCGGATGCTTCAGGATCACGGCGTCGCTGCCATAGCACAGGCATGCGGCTGCAGTCTCGACCTCCATATCGATCCCGCGCTCCTCTTGATCGCCCCATTCCGGTATTTCTGCTTCCGGTGCAGTGGCCTCCTTCACGCCCCATGCTTCTGTGCCGACGGGGGTGATAATCGGCATTTGCAGCGTCGCGTCGTTCTGCGTCAAGGCGGCTGCCTTAACGCGTTCCAAGGTAGACGCAACATACTCAAAACCATATCCTGCGGCTGCCGAACCGACGTTCATCGCAACATTTGCGCCCTGAACGCCCATCTGCGTAATCAAAACGTTCAGCTGTTTGGCAAGGTTGATATCCACGGCGGACTCTGCGCCGATCTTTTGGCCGTAAGCAAGGCCGGCACCAGCAGATACCGCTTTATAGTTCTCCTCCTTTGCGGAAAGCACAAGAATGTTCCTGCCGTGCAGCGCTTCCGCGATCTGATTGAACAGTTCGGCATCCTTGTCGGCGTTTTTACAGCCCGCAACAACGATGGGCTTATCGATCGCTTCTGCTACAGCCTTCGCATCTGCAACACAATCGGCAACAGACTTGTTGGCTCCGTTCGGATCCGCTTCGTCAAAGCGGATGCAAACAAAGTCCACGTGCTCGAGCGCAGCCGCGCGCTTGGCTTTCTCCGCAAGCGTCGATGCACCGGCATAAAACGCTTCGAGGCCCTTGCAGGGCTGTTCCGGCGCGTCCGACACATCGATGCCGATCCTCGGCGGGTTCTTCAGCGAAGCGTCGAAGGCGTATAGATTGTAAACGTTCTGACCGCCGATTTTGACGGCCGTGTCGCCGGTACCCAGCGTCAGCTCGTGAATCGCTGCGCTGAAGACCTGTGGCTTCTTTTGAAACGGCATAACGGTTTTCTCCTTCAATTAGTTTATCATCGAATGTTTGGAATAACGCTCGCGGATCAAAGGCTCAAACTGTCAAAGATCGCACGCGCGGCTGTTTTTACCGGGCTATCCTCCGGAATCGACACGCTGGGTTTTCCCTCTGCATCGAATGCATAGACGGCATCATCATGCGGAATAACACCTGCGAGCGTAAGCCCGTAGCGCTCGATCTCTTCACGCACACCGTCGTTCAATTCACCGTTCGGCGCCCGATTGATGATGAGCTTGACCTCCTTCGCGCCGAGTTCCATCTGTCGGATCATCTCAGCGAGCCGTCCCGCCGCCTGCACACCGCGGCGCGAACAATCGCTCACAAGCAGGATCGTATCGACCTTTGGCAGCACGCCGCGACTGATATGCTCAAGACCCGCTTCGTTGTCCACGACAATATAACGATAGTTCTTGGCGTAACGTTCGATCTCGGCGGTCAGGATCCCGTTAACAAAGCAATAGCACCCTTTGCCCTGCGTTCTGCCCATGACAAGCAGGTCAAAGTCGTTCGTCTCGGTCAGCGCGTCGCCAAACATCATCTCCGCATATTCCGCTTTTGTGACGCCTTGCGGGATGGGACTGACGGCCGCTGTTTCCGCATGTGCGATATTCTCGCGAATATCACCGAGCGTCATGCCGACATCGACGCCAAGCACTTCGTTCAGATTCGAATTCGCGTCAGCGTCTACGGCCAGAACCGGGCCGTTCTTTTTTCTGCAAAGATACTGGATAAACAGTCCGCAAACGGTTGTTTTTCCGACGCCGCCTTTTCCGGCAAACGCTATAGTCTGGGTCATGATCGTTCTCTCTTTCTTCCGCGGCAATCCGTGCTAAAGCGCTTGTCAGATCAGGTCGACGATGCCGGACTCTTTGACGATCCGGGCAACGTCATCATACTTGTTCAGCGCGTACAGGTGAATGCCGTCAATGCCGCAGGCGCGGTATTCATCGATCTGACGAATGGTATATTCGATTCCGGCTTCCTTAAAGCTTGCCTTCTTCTCTTCTACATTCGCATCAAAAGGATCCTTTACGAACGGATTCGGGAAGATCCAGTTTTTCGAGATGATCTCGCACAGTTCACGCGGCATGACGCAGCCATTGCGGCTCAACGCCATGTTGATAGTCGCCGCCTGATCCAGTATCGGCATAATGCCGACATCTACCGGCATTGTGATGCCTGCGCCGCGGATCGCGTCGAGCCAGTAACGGAACTGATCCATATCCCAACAGAGCTGCGTCATGATGTAATCCGCGCCCTCGTCCTGCTTCTGCTTCAAAAAGCCGATATCGGACTCGAGACTGCGGCAGGAAATATGTCCTTCCGGAGAACCCGCTACAGCGATGGTAAACTTGCTGCCAAACTCTTTTCTTACGAACTTAACAAGCTCCGTAGCATAGTGCAAGTCGCCGCCGGTACCCTCCCAGCCAAACGGCAGATCGCCGCGAAGCGCCAACATATGATCGATGCCGTGTGCAAGATAATTCTCAAGTTGGTCCTTGATACCCTCTTTTGTGTTGCCGATACAGGTAAAATGCGTGACCGGGATAGCCTTTCCGTCTTTGTGGATCTTGTCCAGGACTTCTAGATTCTTGCCGACATTCGTTCCACCCGCGCCATATGTGCAGGAGATGTAATCCGGGTGCAGTGTGTAGAGCTTGTCCAGCACGCCGCCATCGCCGCAAAGTTTTTCCATGCCGACATCCGTTTTGGGCGGGAACACTTCAAAAGAAAAAGCCGCCCGTTTTTCAAAGATCTCCGGAATCCTCATAAAACATTTTCCCTCCAAATTACTTCAATATTACATTCGGACGGAATCGCATCCGAATAAACGCTTCTGCTCTTCGGCTCAAATCGGTGAAAAGGTATACCGTTTCAGCAGACCAGCCGTATCCGTATGTACAATCACCGAGCCGTCTTTCAAATCTTCGCGAATGATCTTCGCCTGTGCTTCGATGCCGCGCACATATGTTTCCGGGTCACTCGTCTCAACGGTTTGAAACGTAATGTCCCGCATCTGGTTTCTACTGCAGGAATTGAATATCTCACAGCAAAGCTCGTACTCCATTAAGCATCCTCGCAAAGCCGCACAACGACAGCGCCGCCGGTAAGATCCGCAGATACGAAACTCCCCCGCACCTTTGTCTCCGCGCCCATGACGTCACGAAATATCAAATAGCCGTCCTCGGCGCGAATCTCGGAAACAAATCGCGCAAGGATGTTCTTATCTTCCTTTTCTTCACGATAAATGGTAGACAGACACATATCCGTGTCCTCCCTGCATCTTATTTGGCTTGCGCATTGAACGCTTCGAGCGCATCTGCGAGATAGGCGTTGCCCTCCTCATAAGCGGAAACAGCATGCAGCAGGAGATGCTGCGCTTCGCCGGACATCAGCTCGGACTGCTCTCGAAGCTCCGCCGTATGATGAATATTATGCTGAAGCATAAAAGAAAGCACCGCAGCGGTCTGCTCGCGCGCTTGTACGGATGACCCGTGCAAATGCGAATGCTGATCGTGCATGTGCTCATGGTGGTGCGTATGGGCCGTTTCTCCCGCTGCTGAAGAGCAAGCCATTTCTTTCAAATCGTGACCCGTAATAACGCCCCCTTTCAATCAGTAATTTTTTCTATAATCACATATTTTATGTTACTCCAACTGTGCAAATCTTGCAAGAGGATTTGCAAACTATCGGTGAAAAATGTTTCAAATGCAGCCGGTTTGACGATCGCGAAACATGGAACGGCAAACGTCCGCATCTATTCGGCTGCTATTCTTCCTCCTTGATCCAATAGCCGACGCCGATCTCCGTTTTAAGGTACTTCGGAGCAGCCGGGTTCGACTCGAGCTTTCTGCGAATATTCGCCATGTTGACCCGCAGTATCTGCTTGTCAAAAGACGCCGACGCGCCCCAAACACTTTTAATTATATAGTCATAGGTGAGTACGCGTCCGGCGTGGCGCGTCAGCAGCTCTAAGATCCGATACTCGATCTGCGTTAAATGAATATCGACTCCGTCAAGAAAAACACGGTGTTTTCCGTAATCAACGCAAAGACCGTCGCAGCGATAGGCTGCTGCCTGCGCAGCGTCATTCTGTGCCGCGCGGCGCTGAGAGGCATGACGAAGCGCAGCCCGCAGGCGCGCCAGAAGCTCGCCCGTAGAAAACGGCTTTGTCATATAGTCGTCCGCACCCAGATCCAGCGCCGTCACCTTATCACGCTCATGCGAGCGGGCGGATACGACAATGATCGGCACATCCGACCATTCACGGACGGACTTGATAATCTTCTGTCCGTCTATGTCCGGAAGCCCCAGATCCAGAATCATCGCATCGGGATTATGGGAAGCCGTCAACATTAAGGCCTGTGTTCCCGTTTCCGCTGTCAACGTATCGAAGCCGTTTGTCGCGAGGATCGTGCTGATAAAGTTTGTAATGCTTTTTTCGTCCTCCACAACAAGGATCCGTTCTTTATTCTCCATCTTCGCTCTCCTTTGCTGGCAGGCGGAAATGCACCGACAGGCCGCCGCCGTCGCGGTTTTCCGCGTGCATACTGCCGCCGTGCGCTCGAATGATCGCATTGCACACAGATAGGCCGATGCCCATATTGCGCTTGCTGTCCGAGGTCTGTGCGCTCGTCCGGCCATGATCCTCGAGCAGATGCGCAAGTGCCTCCGGCTCTACACCGCAGCCGTTATCGGAAACCGTGAACGTGACCGCAGCGTCGCCCTCTTTTTCTGCCGAGACCAGTATCTCTGTCGCGTGCTTTGCATGCGTGACCGCGTTTTCCAACAAATTGATCAGCACCTGCTCAATGAGCATCGCGTCCATTGGGCAAATCAGCATTTCTTCCGGCACATGCACCTTCACCGGGCTATCCGGAAAACGCTTGCAATGCTTTGTCACGGCCTCCGCCAGAACTTCCTCTACGATCTCCGGCGTCTTTTCGATTTTTGCCGCGCAGTCCCGATCCTGCCGTATGCGCGTGATCGTCAGAAGGTTCTCGACCATGCGAATGAGCCATTGCGCATCGCTGTCGATCTCCTGGTGCAGTTTCCGCTTTTGCTCGACGGATAGGCTATCGCCATTTTCCATCAGAACAGAGTTTGCGCCGAGGATCGACGTCAACGGCGTACGCAAATCGTGTGAGATCGCGCGAAGCAGATTGCTGCGGATCATCTCGCGATCCGCTTCTCTTCGCGCCTGCTCCTGATGCTTGATCGTCGTTGTCAGCGTACATGTCAAAACAGAAACAGTAAGCATGCAGAGAATGGCGATCGGATACCCGGGCAAAGAAAAGTTGAACGCGAAATACGGGTAGGTAAACACGTAATTGACGAGCAGCACGCCGGCAAAAGATGCCGCTACGCCATAAAAATAACCGTCGGTAAAGCGCGAAACGAGGAGAACCGAGAGAACAAACAGCATCGGCACATAATCGTTGCTCTTTTCCACGCCATCGATCTGCGTCAGAAGCAGGCAAAGCGCCATCGTTGCAAACAGCAGGATCGTGGTCAAAAACAAATTGCGCGAAACGCGGCGTATACGCTGAAATACAGCCCGACTGGGTTTCATTCGTTCTCCCCCCCCCCC
>HF985547.1:33195-45326 GCA_000432015.1 Clostridium sp. CAG:1024
TTTACACAGAATCTACTAATGAGTATACCACCATTTGGCTTTGAAAAAAAGAACCGACCATGAACAAAATCACGGGCGGTTCAAAAAGAGAAGCGGAGCAACGCAGTACTTATTTCGTTTCCTGCTTTTTATCCACCAGTTCCATAATCCAGTAAGTCAGAGCGCAAACGACCAACGTGATACCAAATGCTGCAAGAACCATGACCATGATGTATTCCTCCTCTGATTTGTTAATACCATCATATGCGAAGAGGCTGTCTGCTACAAGGCGAAATCAAGGTTCTTAATGCGATATTTATGCCGGTGATTCGCTTCTTTACCCGGAATTAATGCGGCGATATAAGGCAGCCCACCGGACTATGCGTTCGCCTTCCAAAAGCCGTGGAGATTGCAATATGCGTAAGCCGCAATCACGGTTTCTTCGTTGTCCAGATGGAAGGTCGCTTTCGGGTCGGTTTCCGGCTTAAGCTTGCACAGGTGCACCCCGTTAATCGTTTCCAGTGCGATCCATGCAATATGATGCTCGGGCTGCATCGGATGCGCTGTGCTTCCGACGGACACCGTGACGGTCCCGTTATTGACTTTGATCACAGGAACATGCTTCTCAGCAGAAGCATTCGTCGTGTTGGGAATGCATTCGTGCATTCTTTCGCCGCAGCAAACGACCGGTACTCCATGATCTTCAATAAATGTAATGATATTTCCGCAATGTTCACAAATGTACAGTTTCATTTCAGTTCTCCATGATCGATATTTGCAAGCAGACTGCATTTGTCTCTTGCATGTTTATATTCTACAGGGTATGATAGGCTGTATTCCGTTGCAAAAACAACAAGTGAGGAAAATGAATGAAAAACTTGCTGAACTCCGTCATGCAGAACCGCCTGTTTGAGGGTATTGCGCCGGATCGCGTTGAAGAAATGCTGCATTGTCTGCATGCGGTTCGGAGCCAATATGAAAAGAACGGTTATGTTTACAATCGCGGAGATGGCGATAAGCGCGTTGGCCTCGTTCTAAGCGGCAGCGTTTATACCATCCATGAAGATTATTTCGGCAACCGCAGCATCGTCTCGCGCACCGGCGCCGGCGGGCTGTTCGGCGAAGCCTTCGCAAGCTCAAATGTTAAAACGCTGCCAACCGATATTGTGGCGAGCGAGCCAACCGACGTGCTGTATTTGGATTATCATCGTATGCTGCATGCTTGCGGAAAGGTCTGCGACTGCCACGGGCGTCTCATCGAAAACACCGTGCGTATTTTGGCGGAACGCAATTTGATGCTCACCCGCAAAATCGAGCACATCACGCAGCGCACGACACGTCGGAAACTATTGTCCTATCTTTCCGAGCAAGCGGTGCAGTGCGGTACGGACAGCTTCCGTATACCGTTTAACCGGGAACAGCTTGCGGACTATCTCTCCGTGGAACGAAGCGCCATGAGCGCCGAACTGTCCAGAATGCGGCGCGATGGGCTCATCGAATACGATCGAAACCGTTTTACACTGCTTCCGGGCGCAAGGAAAGCCTTTTAGCCCTTCCTCCGCTTAAGGACGTCGAGAAGAACACGATGCGCTGTTTCACGGGAAATATTCATTTCCGTGCTGTACTATGGACGCTTTCATTCGCCTGTTCCCTATCCTTTGCAAGCGCCGCGAACCGACGATAAAATGCGCCGCGTGTTTCTTCGAGGGCTTGTTTTCGAAACTCTTGCGCGCGGTTGCAGTTTCGTCTGCTTTGCGCTTCTATTTTATCCGGATGGTCGAACCAGTCCGACAGTATGCGGACAAACCCTGCAACATCATGCGGGTCGGCGACCATCGCTTCCTCGTCAAGGAGCTCCGGCGTGCCGCCGACTGCGGTCGACAGGCACGGAAGCCCTGCCGCCATCGCTTCGATCAGGCCGCGTGAAAGGCCTTCCGTTTCCGACGGCAGCATATAGATATCAGCATCTCGAAGCGCGGCCATGATTTCTTCATGTGTTGAAAGAAGCCCGGGAAAGGACGTATACGCGCGAAGCCCGCGCTGCGCAGCCTCCGTCTCGAATGCTGCGCGCAAAGTGCCGTCTCCGAGCAGCCGCCCTCGCACGTCATATCCCATAGCGCGCAGACGTTCCATCGTGCGCAGCAGTACGCGTTCTCCTTTACGCTCCGCATTCATTGCAACATCGGTCAGAACCAGTACAAATGTTGACTTTCCATCATACGTGCGAACGGGCCCGAAATCCTCGTCCGCAAGAACGATATCCGAGCAGTATTGCTCGAAATAAGCATCGGTCTCCCCGGAAAGGCGTGCTTGAGACGGGTAGTGTTTTTGCAGCGCCTCACGCGTCACATAGGTAACGCCGTTCGCCGTCCTCACGATTCTTGCAAGCTTTCGGGACATGAGCCCATACAAAAGCTTCAGAACAGGGTTCTTCGTCCCGCGCAGATAATCCGAAGCATCGGCGACGACCTCTGCGCCGACCGGCATTCCCGCGGGCAGATGGTCAAACATCATATGTGCCGTCTGCCCCGGAACGCGAAGCATCGCCGCATCGCATCCGTCCGCAGCGTGCGCAAGGCGTCTATGGATCCGGCAATACAAGGGCAGCAACTGTTTTGGTCCTCGGAATGAAGGAATGCCAAACACCTCGACGCCCTCCCCGTCAACGCGAAGCCAGTTTTCCGGTACGGAAGCGATCGGCTCCTCGCGCGCAACCACGCGCACAGCGTCAAACGCGGCGAAATAGCGTGTAAAATAGTCGTATCCATAAAGTGCGTTGCAGTAATAAGCGCCATCCCTGGTTCTATACAGATGTGCATCCGTCGCGACAAGCAGTTTCAATGCGCTTCCTCCGATCGTTTCAGCCACACGGTTTCATTCACGATTTTCGTATAACTCTCAATCAGCTTGATCACCTTAACGGAGACATTCGTATCGGCATAGTCCTCCGCCATAACGGTCTCTTCCCCGTTTTCGGACATAGAGACCGCCAGTGTGATGGCGCGTTCAACGTCTTCTCCCCGAATTCCCCCGATGACCACAGTGCCCTTATCCAGCACCTCCGGCCTCTCAGTCGAGGTTCTCAGCAAAACGCCCGGGAACCCGAGAATAGCGGATTCCTCGGAGAGCGTTCCGCTGTCGGACAACACGCAGAAGCTGTTCTTTTGAAGCTGATTATAGTCAAAAAAGCCAAACGGCTCCATACTCCGCACAAGCGGGTGGAATTGAAAGCCACGCTGCACGATATACTTTTTGCTTCGTGGGTGCATGGAATAAATGACCGGCATTTGGTACCGCTCTGCAATACGGTTCACTGCGTTCATAAGCGAGAAAAAATTCTCCTGATTGTCTATGTTTTCCTCGCGATGGGCGGAAAGCAACAGATACTTTCGCGGTGACAGTCCCAAAGTTTCAAGCACACGGCTTTCGTTGATCCCATTTGCCGCGTCGCGCAGGACTTCGCGCATCGGAGATCCCGTTACAAAAATCGTTTTTCCGTCCAATCCCTCAGACAGCAGATAGCGCCGCGAATGCTCCGTATACGGCAGATTGATATCCGAAATATGATCAACGATTTTTCGATTGATCATTTCCGGTACGTTCCAGTCCCAGCAGCGGTTCCCCGCCTCCATATGGAAGATCGGAACTTTCAGGCGTTTTGCGGAAATCGCGGAAAGCGCCGAATTTGTATCGCCAAGCACAAGCACAGCGTCCGGCCGCTCCTTCTGTATCACCTCATAAGATCTTGCGATGATATTGCCCATGGTCTCGCCAAGATGTGCGCCCACTGCATTCAGATAATAGTCGGGTTTGCGCAGTTGAAGTTCCTCAAAAAAGATGTCGTTCAAGCGCTTGTCCCAATTCTGGCCCGTATGCACAAGTATGTGATCAAAGTATCGGTCGGCGCAGCGTATCACGGCGGAAAGACGGATGATTTCCGGTCGCGTGCCAAGTATCGTCATGAGCTTCAGTTTTTCTGCCATGTCTGTCAGACCTCCTCGAAATAGGTGTCCGGATGTGCCGGGTCGAAGCACTCACTGCACCACATAACCGTCACCATGTCGGAAGCGCCGGTATTCTCCAAGCTGTGCGTATACCCCGCGGGAATGTCGACAATCTCCAGTCTTTCCGCGGATACCGGATATGCATATACTTCGGATGTGCCGACTCTGCGAAGTCGGATCACCCCGCCGCCGGCCACGACGAGGAATTTCTCGACTTTCACGTTGTGATAGTGATTGCCCTTCACAACGCCCGGTTTGGATACATTCACAGAGATCTGTCCGGCGCCGCTCGTACGAAGCGCCTCTGTGAAGCTGCCTCTTGCGTCCGCATGCATTACAAGGGGATATTGGAAGTCCCGTTCCGGCAAATAGGACAGGAACGTACTATACAGCTTTCTTTCAAAAGGATCGTCCATCTTAGGAAGTCGCAGCGTGATCCGGCTGTCTCGAAAGCCGGCCAGCATCTCGGCGAGCGCACCCAGTCGAATACTATACGTTTCTGTGATTACGCCGTTGCCGTCTGCATCGATACATTCGCGGCCATTCAGTGCGTTCAAAAATTCCTGAACAACATCGTCGATGAACGCAAGGTGTAATTCCGTTTCGGCATTATCGATCCTGATGGGTTTTCCGCGCGCGATCTGATGACAAAACGTGGCGACGACACTGTTGTAATTCGGCCGACACCATTTGCCAAACACGCTCGGCAGGCGATAGATGAGCGCTTTGCTTTGCATACGGCTTGCGTGTGCGCGCACGGCCGCTTCGCCTTCGCGCTTTGAAAGACCATACGGAGTCTCGCGCGAAGCCTGTACGGACGAGCTCATCAGAACGGGCGACGTATTCCCTGCTTTTTCCAGCGCATGCATGAGCTGCACCGTAAAATCGCGGTTCCCTTCCCAAAACGCCTCCTCACGCTCCGGGCGGTTCACGCCTGCAAGATGATATACAAAGTCGCAGTCGCTGCACCACCGTTCCAATGTCTGTACGGACGTATTTCTGCCGCAGCGGTATAGCTCGATCCCCATCTGGTCCGCTTCCCGGCAGGAATACGCCTGGAGCCGCGCTGTCAAATTTTGCCCGATAAATCCCTCTGCGCCGGTAATGAGGATCTTCATGCGCGCGCATCCTCCCAAGCCGCCAATTCTTCCCGTATGCAGCGCAGCTTCAGCAGCGTAGTCTTGACCTCTTCTACATTCAGGATGCGCGTGTTTTGGGAGTTAAACTCCTGTAGCCCGGAACGTGCGGTGTTTCCTGTCGTAAAATACTTTTCATAGTTCAGATCCCGCTGGTCTGCCGGTATTCGGTAGAAACCGCCCAAGTCCTCTGCTCTTGCGCACTCTTCGTTTGTCAGAAGTGTTTCATACAGCTTTTCTCCGTGCCGGATCCCGATCAAACGCACGTCATTCTTTGCCCCGAACAGTTCGCGAACTGCCTGTGCAAGCGTACCGATCGTGCAGGCCGGCGCTTTTTGCACCATAATATCGCCGGTATGCGCATGCTCAAACGCAAACACGACAAGCTCCACCGCTTCATCCAAGCTCATGATGAATCGCGTCATCGCCGGATTCGTGATCGTCAGCGGAAGTCCTCGCTTGATCTGTTCGATAAAGAGCGGCACAACGCTGCCGCGCGAGCACAAGACATTGCCATAACGCGTTCCGCAGATCAGCGTTCTATCTTCTTCAACGGTTCTAGATTTGGCGACAAATACCTTCTCCATCATGGCCTTGCTTGTTCCCATGGCATTTACGGGATAGGCGGCCTTGTCTGTCGAAAGGCATATAACTTTCTTCACGCCTGCGTCGATCGCCGCGTTGAGCACATTGTCTGTGCCGATGACATTTGTTTTCACAGCCTCCAACGGAAAGAATTCACAGGACGGCACCTGCTTGAGCGCGGCGGCATGAAACACATAGTCGACGCCGTGCATCGCATTTCGGATCGAGCCGGGATCCCGTACATCCCCGATGTAATACTTGATCTTGTCTGAACCGGGCGTCAGCGCATATGCCCGGCGCATATCGTCCTGTTTCTTCTCATCACGCGAAAAAATACGGATCTCACCGATGCCGGCCGTCAGAAACCGCTCCAGCACTGCATGTCCGAACGATCCCGTTCCTCCGGTTATCAACAGCGTTCTTTCCGCAAACATGACGTCTCCTCCACAAGAGTTTTCATTTGTGCGATCAGCGCATCCATATGGCGTCGCTCCGTAAAATGTTCAAGGAAATAGGTGCGCGCGTTTGCGCCGCAAGTTCCAAATGTTTCCGGCTGCAAAATCATTGTACGCATTGCCTCTGCAAGTCCTGCGCTGTCTCCGCTGTCCACCGCAAGGCCGCAACCGCTCTTTTCGATCAGTTCATGCGCCGGTCCGTTAACCGCGGCAAAAATCGGTTTTCCTGCCGCCATATAGCCTTGCAGCTTCGCCGGGACCGTCTGACCGACAAGCGTATCCCCCGTAAGCGTCAGCAGGCAAGCGTCAGCCAGGCGGTAAAACGCGGGCATATCGGCCGCAGGACGTCTGCCGTAGAACACGACGTGTTCCGAAAGCCCAAACTCTTCCGCACGGCGTTCCGTCTCAGCGAGCATTGAACCGCCGCCAACAATATGGAGCTTCCAGTTTGACAGATCGAGCAGCTTGGACACGGCCTCCAGCAGGCAAGGCATGTCCTGCGCTGTCCCGATATTTCCAAGAAACACGAAATCCGTTACGCCGTTATCGCATTCCAGTTTTTCGTTCAAAAGCGCATCCGGCGCAAACTGCGGCAGTACGGAGAGCCGTTTCCCCACGATTCCGTGGACCGTCTGCATATACTCGACAAAGGCTTCACTCGGAACGGCGATATGATCGCAGGCTTGGTACAGCATCGTGCAAAAGCGCTTTACGACTCGAAACAACGGACTATTCTCGCTATGAAGCAGCGTTTTCATCGATTCGGGCCATAGGTCTAAGCAATACAGCAAAAGCGGGCAACGGTGCCGCCGCTTCAGAAGCACAGCCGGATACGCCATCAACGCGGGAGAAAGCTGATAGCAGAATAAGATGTCCGCGTCGATATTCATGCGTCTTGCACGGTACGCCGACGAAAGCAGGAAGCTCAGATAGTTGAGTGCCAGGCCGATCGCGCCCTTTTTCCTCCCGATTTCAAAGCAGCGAACGATATGCACGCCGCGCCGCCATTCCTCCCGTCGTTTGCCGTGCCGGTACTCCTCCGTGATAATCCCCGACGGATAGTTGGGCAGCCCAGTCAGCACCGTGACTTCATGTCCCGAGCGTACAAGCGCTTCGCAGACATCCGTCACATAGAACTGCTCGGGGTAATAATACTGGCAGACGACAAGAATTTTCATATGCGCTTCGCTCCACGTTAATCGCACAATTCGTAATGATATTTTACCACAGTACAGACGCGATCCGCAATAAACGGTGTTCCGCAAAAGCAAAGCGGCGTTCCCGAAACGGAAACGCCGCGCCATGCAAGCGGATTATAAGGCTCGTCCGGACAAATAGACCTCTTTCAGGTCCAATGCACCGTCGCAAAGCAGCAGGTCTGCGCGTTTTCCAACGCTGATCGAACCGACTTCGTTCCATACGCCAAGAACCTTCGCCGGGTTCGCCGTCGCCGTACGAATGACCTGTTCCATGGGAATCCCCATGTTCGTCACGTTCTTCACACAATACAAAAGCGTAGCCGTAGACCCTGCGATCGTTCCGTCTTCCAGCTTTGCGAGTCCGTTCTCAAGGATGATCTTTCGCCCGCCCTGCATGTATTCGCCGGCATTCATGCCGCAGAAGGACAACGCATCCGTGATCAGGCACACGCGTTCAGCGCCAAACATGCGAAAGACCGCACGCACCATCGGCGGCTGCACATGCAAGCCGTCGCCGATCAGCTCCACGTTTACCGCATCGTTGTCCATTGCCGCGCCAACAACACCGGGCGCGCGATGCAGGAATGGCAGCATTCCGTTATACAGATGTGTGACATGCCGAGCGCCGAGCGCAAAAGCACGGCTGGCGGTCGCATAATCCGCTTCCGTATGCGCAACGGACACAACGACGCCCTGTTGCGAAAGCGTTTGAATAAATGCGTCCGCGCCCGGAAGCTCCGGCGCCACGCTGACCAGGCGGATCATGCCGTCCGCTATTTCTTGCAGACGTGCAAACATTTCAAGATCTGGGTCGCGCAGAAACCGCGGATCCTGCGCGCCGCGCTTTCCATAAGAAAAGAACGGGCCTTCCATATTGATGCCCAGAATCCTAGCGCCATCCTTGGGCGATTCGTCGCGGAGACGGACCGCAGCGCGATATGCAGTGGCAAGCGCCTCCTCGGACACCGTCATCGAAGCGGGGGCAAAGCCGGTCGTTCCGTGTTTTGCGTGAAAGCGCGCCATTTTCAGCAGGCCATCATACCCGTCATCGGAAAAATCTACGCCGCTGTTGCCGTGCTCATGCAGTTCTATCATGCCGGGCAGCAGCAAACGCTCTCGTTTTGCTTCCTTCGCGTCACGCTCTTCCAGCTTGACGATCACGCCGTCTTCAACGGTCACATTGCCAAAGTGAAAGCGAAAATCATCCCCATAATAGTGCAAATCTTCAAAAACCATGCCAAAGCTCCTTCCCTATCCGCGGCCGTCCGAGCGAAGTTTTCGAGCTCCAGCCGGTACGCCTGCATTTTCGATTTCCGTCAGACACATACTGCCACGTTCGTGCGCTGCTGTCAAGAAAGCCGGCAAAAGTTTTTCGCATATGTGCTCAAAGAAAACCGATGACAAGTTGGTGATTCTTGTTCGCAGGTGGCTATTGTGTCGCCGCCTTTCTTTAATGAAATGTATTGTTAATACTCTAATCGCATTTCCATGTCAGGTTTTTTACAAAAAACCGCGATAGACGTGTATTATTGAAATATAGGGTGCGATATGCTATACTGCCCGAATGAGCGACTTCCAGCTTGGTCGCACTGCGCTTTCACGGGGATCGCGGAACGCTTCGGATGCGCTCGCAGACGCTCAGCGACCCACTCTGCGCACGTCGATCAACCCGCCAAACACCGTGTTGGACATCATGGAAGCCATTCGCTATGCCATCAGAGATGACGCGTCCGGCGAGCGATACGAACTCGACTGAAAGCCCCGTCAGCTCCTGTGCCCCCGGCCTCTTCTCTTGTGTACGTTATACTAAGTGAATACCAATTACTCGCTGCGTTTTCCGAGCACCTTGCCTCGCTTCTGCCCGCGGGCGCTTCCGTCCACGATGCCGGATGCGGCCCCCGGTTGCTTTCCGTTTGCTCTCTTGCCCCGTATTCGGCTTTTCGCTTTCATCGCGCGTCCGCAGAGATGGCCGTAGTGAATGCCTTATTGATACCGGGCAGAATAGAAATTAACAAAAGCAAGGAGAAACTCCCCCCCTTATGACAGCACGAACGCAACATATCAATGCAGCCGAGTATGACCGCATGATCGCCGTGAGCGATCTGCACGGCAGACTCGATCAATTTGAGCGCCTGCTCGCTGCCGTTCATTTCTCTGAACGTGATCTGCTTCTGCTGCTTGGTGATTATATCGAGCGCGGGCCGCAATCGCTCGCTCTGCTGCACCGGATCATGACGCTGACAGCCGAGGGGCGTGCCTGCGCGCTGATGGGAAACTGCGACAATTTATTGGAGGACGTCTTCCATCCCAGGTATCGCGGCGATCTGCTTCGGTACCTGTCGCGTCATCCGCAGACGATTCTGCATGAAATGCTTGCGGCACAGGGCACGGCGTTCTCTCAAGAAACCACGCTGGAAGAGATCCGGCATGTCGTTGCAGAGCATTATGCAGAAGAACGAGAATTTTTGCAATCTCTTCCGCATATTATTGACGCGGGCGACTATATTTTCGTTCATGCCGGACTTGACGATGTGCCGCTTTCTCTACAGGACCCCGAACGTTGTTTAAAGCGCAGTGATTTTTATCAGACCGCGCCCGCTTTTTCGAAAACCATCGTTCTGGGGCATATGCCCTGTCAACGCTTATCTCGGGACGGCTCCGGCGCGCCCGTGTTTGATGCAAAGCGTAATCTGGTTTTTATAGACGGCGGAGTCGGCCTTGTGGAAGGCGCGGCGATGAATGCGCTTTTGATAGCCGACGGCCGTTTGCGCGTATGCTCTGTTCCGTAAGCATTAGGGTCTCGTCAGAAGTCCTTCGTTTCCGGCTCGATACGAATTTCATCGTCTTTGAAAAGAAAAGGCTTGCAAAATTTCCCGCATTGGTGTAAAGTATATGATGCTGATGTTGAGCAGCGGCCGTGGAGAGATGGCTGAGCTGGTCTAAGGCGCACGACTGGAAATCGTGTATACGGGGAACCGTATCAAGGGTTCGAATCCCTTTCTCTCCGCCAATACAACAAAAAGTGGCATGATAAGCCACTTTTTGTTGTTTTTCCCATAGTTAGTGGGGGAAACGGCCTTTATTTTTCCATTTTTGAATTGCAAATTCGATAATTTTTATGCAATTTTTCAAAAAAAATAGATTCCAGTGGACACGAAAATGGACACGGAGGAACGGCTCAACACTTCTTCCCGCTATGTCTGTACGGTCTGCTCGCGTTGTATTTCATCTTGCATTTCATAATTCCATCAATGTCAATATGAGCAAGGTAGTCAAAAATGCGGATGATGCAGTCTACCATCGCAACGGCAATTCCCTCCGGCTTTGCTGAACGATATTCGCATTCTGCTGTGTGGCCAAACATTCTCCATTGTGTCTCGTCTTTCGGCAGGCAAGGAGTGCTATCTCCGAAAATCTCGTTGCACATATACCACTCGTTCGGCCTGCCGTCCCTGTATTCCTCCAACGCTTCGGACAGTTCCGACACGCACAGCATCAGAACCTCCGGGAGTTCGCGTTCCGTTTCCCACCAGCCGTGCTCAATGGCCGTTTTGTGGATTTTTCCCGCAAGTCTATTCAAGGTTTCGATCATATCATTGGGAGGCAATCATGTTCACACTCGAAAAGTTTACAACCGCGGATTATCCGCTCTTTCACACGCTCGTTACCAATGAACCTGCGATGCGTATGAATCTCGGCCGCCCCCTCACGAAGGCGGAGGCGGAGCAATTCTTTGAAGCGGTCAAATGGGAAAACGCCAAGGGCAGCGTGCTCGGATACTACAAAGTCTTTCCACTCACTCAAGGCTCTCCGACGTTTCTCGGAATGGGCGTGCTCCAACAGAATGACGACTATCAAGCGATCGAAGTGGAGTACATGCTGCTTCCGCAATACTGGAACCGAGGATACGGAACCGCGCTCCTGCGCGCGTTGATCGGCCTTGCGGTATCATTTCAAAGCAACTGCGATCTCATCGCAATCTTGGATCCGCAAAACACGTATTCTAAGAGGATGCTTTGCCATGCCGGGTTCCGTATGGAGAAACAGTTCCGTATGGAGAAACAGTATTTAAATGCAGAAAATGATCCCGTAGAACTGTACAGACTCCCCGGCAGCGCTGAGGCGCAAAATCTGCTTTCGTAGGAGGTCCCCAATTCATGGTTTGCGAAATCAACCCATCAGATACAACGCGCGGAAAAGCGTTTGCTCTCTGGATGAATGCACCCAACCCTATGGTAACATTTCTAAAGACGTTCAATGTGACGAATCTCGTTCGGATCAGCCGAAGACAAGATTTGAAATTCAACATGCTTCTGGATTACTGCATCGGAAAAGCCGCATCGACGGTCAAGGAGTTTTATCTTCTTCCTGTAGGCGGAAAACTGATGCAGTACGATGCCCTGGCCGTTAACACGATCGTGAAAAACTGCACGGGCGAAGTCAGCTCCTGTGATATTCTGTTCACAGACGACCTCCGCGTATTCAATGACCGGTATCTTCAGGATACCGCGCAGACGGCTTCCCGCTGCGAAGATCATGATTTATCGGACGCCTGAATGGTGATTGGCACTTCAGCGATCCTGGATACGAACATCGATGGCGCGGTCGGCATGAACAGCGGGATCTTCAACAATCCCTTTCTTCTCTGGGGCCGTTACAAAAGAAAGCTGCTGCGCTACGATTTGACCATTTCCTTTCAATTTCACCATACGCAGATGGACGGCGCGCATGCAGGAAGGTTCCTCGCAAATTTGCAGCACGAGATCGGCTGGG
>HF985547.1:45333-60605 GCA_000432015.1 Clostridium sp. CAG:1024
CGAGATCGGCTGTCTCAAGTACCAGCCGGCAGCATGCAAAGCGGCTTCGCGCATTCGCACATGTCCCTTCGCGGAAGCCTCAATTGCGCGCTGCAGGATCGCCCCCCCTCCTGTTTCCCCGCTGATTCTCCGCGTCCTTAACGCCGGAGGATAAAAAGCTGTTCGTTGGCAAAGATAATCGTATTCGCTCTGCCCGATTCGGGTCGGAGCAATGCGGGAGGTCTGTTGCGAATGAACAAAGTGGAGATCTGTGGCGTTGATACCTCAAAGCTGCCAATGCTGCCGGCCAAAGAGATGCGCGCGCTCATGCTGCGGGTGAAGGCCGGTGATCACGATGCTCGGGAGCAATTCATTCACAGCAATCTGCGACTCGTCCTTTCCGTCGTGCAGCGGTTCCAAAACCGCGGCGAACAGATGGACGATCTGTTTCAAGTTGGATGCATCGGCTTGATCAAGGCCATCGATAATTTTGATCTTCGGCATGATGTTCGATTCTCGACCTATGCCGTGCCGATGATTATCGGCGAGATTCGCAGACATTTGCGCGACAATAATGCCATCCGCGTCAGCCGTTCCCTTCGAGATACGGCCTATAAAGCGCTTCAGGCGCGGACGCGGCTTTCGGACGCCAATGCAAAGGAACCGACGCTTGCAGACATTGCCAAAGAGCTGGGGCTGCCGGAGGAGGACGTCACGTTTGCGCTGGACGCGATACAGGAGCCAGTCTCGCTCTTTGAGCCAGTATTCCGGGATGACGGCGACGCAATCTTTGTAATCGACCAGATCAGCGACAACAAGACCTCGGATGCAAACTGGCTCGATCACATCGCTCTGAGCGAGGGTATGCACCATTTGACCGAGCGGGAAATGCGCATCCTAAAACTCCGTTTCTTCCTCGGCAAAACGCAGATGGAGGTCAGCCGCGAGATCGGGATCTCACAGGCGCAGGTCTCGCGTCTGGAAAAGGGCGCGCTTCGGCAGCTGCAGAAGTATGTCTAACCGATGCTCACTGCATTCTTGCCATTTCTTTATGCAGGCGGCGAATGATCCTTTTTTCCAGGCGAGAAATATAGCTTTGTGAGATGCCAAGCATATCCGCGACCTGTTTTTGGGTGCATTCCGGCTGATTGTTTAACCCAAAGCGCAGCTCCACGATCTGCTTCTCCCGCGGTGTCAGGCGTGCAAGGGCGATCTTCAGCAATTCACGATCGACCTCGTCCTCCATATCGCGGCTTACTATATCGTTTTCCGTCCCGAGGATGTCGGACAACAGCAGCTCGTTTCCGTCCCAATCAACATTCAGCGGCTCATCAAAGGAGACTTCGAGCTTCAGTCTGCTCGTCCGGCGCAGATGCATGAGGATCTCATTCTCAATGCAGCGCGAGGCATACGTTGCCAATTTGATCTTTTTTGACGCGTCAAAGGTATTCACTGCTTTGATCAACCCGATCGTTCCGATCGAAATCAGATCCTCGATGCCAACGCCTGTGTTTTCAAATTTCCGCGCGATATAGACCACAAGACGTAAATTGTGTTCAATCAGCGCGTTCTTGGCTTCCTGTTCCCCCGTCATCAAGCGTTTGATCCACTCCTGTTCTTCCTCCGCCGCAAACGGCGGCGGCAGCGTTTCTCCCGAATGTATGTAGTACAGTCCCCTGCTGCGCTTCCGAAGCAGCAGCAGATATTGGCGTCTCAGCCATTCCTCCAGACGTTTCAGCATTCTGTCCTCTCCTTTCAGCCGGTATGAGACTTGCCGCCAGGATCGCTTCGGCTCCTGCAATCGGCGTTGGCGACTCCGCCACGAACGCATCGACCGTATGCCACCGTCGGTAAAACACCCTGATCCGTTTCGGCTCGATCGCCTGCAGGTACCCCGCGCCGTCTATGGTGCGATACGCGACCGGACGGCAGTTTTCCAAAGGCCGTTTGAGCAATCCATGCTGCACGATCACAATTGGTTTTCCGCTGATCGGCTCAGTCAACATATTTCCACTGTCAACGAGTGCGGTCAGCGCAAGCGTACGGTCGGAGAGCACAATACTGATCTGCACATGCGTCTCCCGACCGTCAAACATGTTCTTTAACATTCTGAACAGTCTGGGCAATCCCGCAGAGAGGACTGCGCCAAGCAAGGCGATCCTGAGCGGGATCGTGCCGACCAGCACGCCGCTCCGAAGCGACCCGCCCAGCAGGATACATACGCATAGGACGAGCCCGCCCATCAGACAGGCCGATACATACAAAAGCAGCAGCGCACGCACATAATCACGCCTATCATGCACGAGCGGGAGCACAAGCAAACAGCCGAGCAGCAGCTTCGGTACGGGAAAGGCAAGCGCGGGCAGCCGCGTTACGGAAAGCAGCGCATAGCCAGCACCGAGCGCAGAGGCACCAAGCCCTGCCGCGCGTCGGAGCGGGTAGCCCGACAAAGCGCTGCATAACCGCAGCATCAAATAGTTCATGAGCAGATTGTCGAGCAAAAAGCCCTCGATCGAAACGATCATTACGCGATTCGTATGACCACAACGGTCATATCGTCCTCCTGTCCGCAGGATTTTGCACGCCGCAATAACATTTCCGATAGTCTCTTGCAGTCTCTTGTCTGTAAGAGCGCTTCTGTGATCGCTCCTTGCGTCTCCGCACCAAGCGCGTCAAGCGCGCCGTCCGAGAACAGGAACACGGTATCATCTCTGCGCAGTTTCGCCGTCTGTATCGCCGGAGTTGCTTCATCTACGATCCCCGCGGGCAGCGCCTCCGCGCAGACCGTGTGCAGTTTACTTCCGCGATAGACAAATGTCGGCGGCGCGCCGTACTTAATAAACTCCGCCTGCCCAGTCCGCAGGTCCAAAAACACGGCGTCCAGTGTTGCATACATCTCTCGCTGACTTTCGAGCAGCAGCCGGTTCACGCTTTCAAGTGCGACGTCTCTGTGGAACCCCGTGCCATACAGGTCAAACAGCAGCCGCAGCGCCGCTTCGCTCTCTGCACGCGCTTTCTCTCCCGCGCCCATGCCGTCCGACAACGCATACAGTACGCGTCCGCCTTCCAAACGCTTTTCTCCCGCACAGTCTCCGGAAACACCGTTCTCACTGATCGCTGCATTTGCCGTCCCCATCTCGGCTGTCAACAGCTGCGCCTCTTCAAGAATCAGCGTACATTGCCGTCCGTCAAACTGTGTATCGAGCAGCCGCACCTGTCGGTGCAGCGTTAGCCGAATGGCTTCGCAGACGGGCAGCGGCTGTTTCCCATAGGTGTCCGACACGCGGATGTGCAACTGCAAGCGACCGTGCGGAAACGACGCGTCCACGCCATAGACGCGTATTCCGCGTCTGTCCAGCCCGTTCAGGATGCGCTGCTCCATATCCTCATCGAGCCAGCGATCCTCGCGCACACGCTTGCCAAGCATCTCGAGAACCGAGCAAACCCCGCTGAGCTGCCGATTTACAAAGGCATATTGTTTTCTCGACTGCTGCTGCATGGCATACTGTACAAGATACTGATTCTGCGCCTGCCAAGCCGCTGCCGCGATCTGCTGCATATGTTTGCAGGACGGATCGAACGGTTTTCGTATCCTGATGCGCTCGCCGCGCTCATGCGCCTCCAGCATTTCTACAATACTTGCGGATGCGCTTGCATAATCCTGCCAGCATACTTTCTGCATGGTACAGTCTGCGCATACGCTGGCCGCCGCCTGCGTGATCCACTGCATGCGCGCGTCTGGCGGTTCTGTTTCCGGCGCTTTCTCCGCAAACAGCTGCGCGACCTCTCTGCACACCTTCGCAGTCTGCTGCATCTCGTCCGCCGTCCGCTCCCGCAGTCTGCGCATGGACTTTCGGGAGTATCTCTCACGGTTTTTTCCGGCATCCAAGTATCCGCAGATGGACAGCATGACGCTCCGTGGAATAACAAGAAAGATGACCCCAGCAACTGCTAGATTCAATAAATTGATCGTATGCGATGCGGTAAAGACATACGATCCGACGACCAAACACGCCACGAGAAAACCGGCGAACACACCGAACGTATTCGCCTTGCGCAGTGCTGCGCCGGCGAGCGTACACGCGGCCAGCGAACCGACAAACATCAGCGTAAAATCGCCTCCGACGGTCAAAACCGCGCCGATCGCGACCGCGACCGCAACGCCGCCGATCCCGCGCGCAAGCGCCGCGATCATGGAAAATACCAGCAGAAGCACGACGGGGAGCGAAAAGCCGACGTAATTTACCTCGGACATTGCCAGCAAGAGGATCCCGAAAAACAGGCTGATACTGACCTGTTCCGCATCCGACAGCACATGCCGGTTGCCGATCGTGCGAATCGTGACCATTGCGCTTTGCATGGCAAAGGCCGAAAACACCGAGATCCCAAGGCCGACCAGTCCTTTGAGCAGCGCCTGCACGCTCTCTGCATAAAACACCGGCAGCATGGCCGCAAGCGAAAGAAACAGCAGGATGAGCTGATCGATTTTTGCGCCGCCGTGGCTGAATCTTTTCCACAGGAGATGCGCTATATAAAACAGCGCGCTGCCTGCGGCCGCTGCAAAATGCATCGGCTGCTGGAGCAGAAGCGTTCCGAGTAATACGCCCACAAATACAAGATGTGCATTGCCCCCGGAGATCGCGACTGCTGCCAAGTAAGCCGCGCCGAACGGTGAAACGCCATCGCGAAAGCAGACGCGCGAAAGTCCTGCCGCAGCTGCAAAGCTGATCAGATCCAGTCGAAACGCACGCCGCCGTATATATTGCCCTATTCCTTTGCTCTGTTTCTTTTCTTCTGTCCGCATACTGCCTCCCTGCATCAGCATACGGAAAACGCCCTGTCGAAAGATTCTGCTTGACCGTTATGAAACTCATGTATCATCATACCGATTCCGTCTTGATCTGCGTAACCCCTTCATTATTCGCGAAGATATACAAAACTTCTTCGTAAATCGCGCATATCATCCTATCGAATCTCGCCCCTACTTGCACGAAACACGGCGGTGTGTTATTCTATTTTTGTGAAATCCTATATAAAAATGATTTTGGAGGAACATCATGTTTGTTGCCAACGGGTATTACAGTGAATTGCAGGGGAACTACCTGTTTCGCGAGGTCGGTACGCGTGTTGCAAAGTTTCAGAAGGAGCACCCGGAAGCAGATATTATCCGCATGGGCATCGGCGACGTGACACGTCCGCTCGTTCCCGCCGTTATTGCCGCCATGCACAAAGCAGTTGAGGAAATGGGGCGCGCGGAAACGTTCCGCGGTTACGGTCCCGACTTCGGCTATGATTTTCTCCGTGAAGCAATCGTCCGCCGGGATTATGCGAGCCGCGGGATCGACGTCACTATAGATGAAGTGTTTGTATCGGATGGCGCCAAATGCGACGTCGGCAACATTCAGGAGCTCTTCTCTGCGGACTGCGTCGTCGCCGTGATGGATCCTGTCTATCCGGTATACGTCGATACCAATGTTATGTCCGGCCGAGGCGGCCGGTTCGTAAACGGCGGCTATGAAAAGATCGTTTATATGCCCGCAAGCGCAGACAACGGCTTTTTACCGGAGCTCCCGAAGCAAAAGGTCGACGTCATGTATCTGTGCTTCCCCAACAATCCCACCGGCATGACGCTCACACGTGAACAGCTGAAAACGATCGTTGACTATGCAATCGCGAACCGCGTGCTCATTTTGTATGACTCCGCATATGAGGCCTACATCAGCGAGCCGGATGCGCCGCACAGCATTTATGAGATCGAAGGTGCGCGTCAGTGCGCGATCGAGTTTCGCTCCATGAGCAAAACCGCCGGATTTACCGGGACCCGCTGCGCCTACACGGTCGTTCCAAAGGATCTTGTATATCCGGACAGTCTCGGCAACGAGGTCTCCCTAAACAGCATGTGGGGCCGGCGCGTCTCCACAAAATTCAACGGAGTCCCTTATGTCACGCAGCGTGCGGCAGAGGCGGCATATTCCGACGAGGGATATCCGGAGATCATGTCCGTTGTTGCAGACTATATGGAAAATGCGCGTATCATTCGCGAGAATCTCACAAAAGCAGGCTTTACCTGCTATGGCGGCGTCAACGCGCCCTATATCTGGCTCAAGGTTCCGGGCGGCGACAGCTGGGCGTTCTTTGATGAACTCCTGCGCAAACACCACATTGTCGGCACACCGGGCGCCGGCTTCGGAAAAGCAGGCGAAGGCTACTTCCGTATGACGGCCTTTGCAACGCGTGAAAACACTGTACGCGCGATGGAACGGATTTTGAAGGGCTGACGCATATGGCGTATGTGATCACATTTGAAGGCATTGACGGAACCGGCAAAGGCACACAAATGGACCGTCTCGCTGCGTCGCTCAATGCACGCGGGCTGCGCGTCAAAGTGCTGTCCTTTCCGATATACGACAGTTTTTTCGGAAGCGAAGTCGGCGCGTTTCTGACAGGGCGCGACGGCGTGCGTGCCGATACGGTAGACGGCAAGAGCATGGCGCTGTGGTTTGCTCTCGATCGATTCGAGGCGTTCCGGAGATTTGACATGTCTGACTGCGATGTGCTGTTGATCAACCGTTATGTACTCTCCAATGCGGTCTATCAGAGTATCCGCGACTGCGATCTCGGCAAGCCGGATCTCCTCGATTTCATCCTCTCTCTTGAGCACGAGCACTTCGGGATACCTCGTCCGGATCTCATCCTTTTGTTTGACATGGATCTGGAGGCAGCGGCAAACAACGTAGATCGCAAGGGCTTTCGCGATTATGTCGGCAACGGACGCGATATCTACGAATCCATTCCCGCCATTCAACTTCGCGCGCGGGAAAAGTACCTTGCCTATGCCGCCAGGTTGGACTCTGTTTCGGTCATCCCCTGTATGGAAGGCGGCAGACTCAAAAGCATCGATGAGATCGGCGCCCTGGTTGATGCGGCGGTAGCAGAACGTCTCCCGATCGTTTGAACAAAATGCAAAGAACGCCGGAACGACTCCCCCCGCTCCGGCGTTCTTTTACTTATTCTGTTTTGACCGTCCGTCACGCGACGGACGCATCCGGTATTTTTCAGTTGTTCTCACCGTGGCTGCGCTGCAGTTCCGCTTGCGCTTCATCCTTCTTCGTTTCAAGCCGGGACAGCAGCCATGCGATGACGATGCCGATCGCGCAGCAAAGCAGGGACAACAGCACTTCTGCCGTATTTGCATACTGCACTGGAACGATGATCAGCGTTGATGCAAGTGTGACGCCCAGCACGATATGATACATCATGGAAAAGTGCTTTTCAAACAATCCATTGACCAGACGTGCAAGGATGAGCACTGTTCCTGCAAGGCCAAGCAGCCATACCCCGATGATCGGCAGATCGAACGCGGCGATCGCCGCCGAAAGCGGAACAAGCAATCCGAGCGACATGAGGACTGAGGAGGACGTCATGCCGGGGACGATCAGACTAAGTCCCCAGAGCACACCGGCAAAGAGATACCAGCCAAAGGACGGTACCACCTGCGGAAATGTCCCAAGCCGCACAAATAGCAATATCCCAAACAAAGCCGCAAACGCGATTCCTCCCGCAACAAAGCTGCCGGTACTGCGGCCCTTTGCTCCAGCCTCGCGATACAGCTGCGGCATGGTGCCTAGAATTAAGCCGATAAACAACCAAGTACCGATGGTCTCGTTTGCGCCGAACACCCACTCGATGACGCGCGCAAAGCCGAAAAAGCCAATGATCCATCCAATGCCGACCGGCAGCAGCGTTCTCCAATACTTCGGCAGCGCGCTTTTCGGATGCGAAAGCAACTCCATCATCGGCTGATAGATCCCGAATACCACACACAAAACCCCGCCGCTGATGCCCGGCAGGATCGCTCCGCCGCCGATCAGGATGCCGGAAGCGACCAGAAGCAGGATATGCGGCACATTCCAATTCTCTTTCATATACTGCCCACCTAGCGCTGCATTCTGCGGACGCGCTCAGCAACTTTTTTCCCGGTCGGCGTCACCGCAAGGCCGCCCTTCGCCGTTTCACGATATTCCGAGCGCAGGTCGTGCCCAACGGTCAACATTGTTGTTACGACCTCGTCAAACGGAATGAGGCTCGTAACGCCTGCAAGCGCCATATCCGCACAGATCATCGCATTGACAGCGCCCAAAGCATTTCGTTTGATACAGGGGCATTCCACGAGACCCGCGACCGGATCGCATACAAGGCCAAGGACATTTTTGATCGCCATTGCCGCTGCGTCAAGCGCCTGCACGGCCGCGCCTCCGCTGACTTCGACAAGCGCCGCCGCTGCCATCGCCGCAGCTACGCCCGTTTCCGCCTGACAGCCGCCGTCCGCGCCGGAAATCGTTGCGTTCTCCGCAAAGAGCAGACCGATCGCCCCGGCTGTGAACAGCGCGTCCACCAGCTGTTCGTCCGACCAGCCGCGCTCTCTTGCGCTCTCGATCAGCACCCCCGGAAGAATTCCTGACGCTCCCGCGGTCGGCGCAGCTACGATGCAGCCCATGGACGCATTGACCTCAACGACCGCCATTGCAGCCGCCGCCGCACGGCAGGCGTTCGTTCCGGAAAAAGGACTGTACTTTCCGTATTTGAACAGCATGGCGGCTTCGCCGCCCGAAAGCCCGCTCACGGATTCCACTTTTTCCGACAATCCTTTATAGACGGATTCGCGCATAACAACGAGGTTTTTATACATTTCGGCACGAATCTCCTCACGGCTCATCTCAGACAGATGCTCTTCACGCCGCTGCATTGCCTCCGCAATGGTGATCCCCTGCTCTCTGCAATACCTGCGAAGTTCTTCTCCGCTTGAAAACGCTTGTGTGATCATACGCTATCTCCTTATACGGCAAACAGTTTCAAGATATTGGGGCAAAGCCGCTGTATCATCTGAAGCGTCTCATCCGTGATCTTTTCATCTGTTTCAATCGTCATATACGCATCCTCCCCACGGCCATGGCGGAATACACGCATGAATGCGATATTGATCCGCAGCTGCGCTAGCACATGCGAGATCTCCGCGATCACGCCGGGCTCGTCTCTGTGCTGTACAACGATCGTCGGATATTCGCCCGTGAGCTCTACCCCGAGTCCGTTGATCTCGGTGATCAAAATGTTCCCGCCGCCAACAGATACGCCGACCACGACCGTATGTGCGCCGGACGTACCGGTAATATCGATCCGGGCAGTATTGGGGTGTTCCGTCGGCGCATCGGAAAACTCGACGGAGACAAGAACGCCTCGCTCCCGTGCGATCTGATAAGCGTTTTTGATGTTCGGGTCATCCGGTTCCATCCCGAGTGCGCCCGCAATCAAGGCTTTATCCGTGCCGTGTCCCTTCCCTGTTTCAGCAAACGAACCATACAGCACAAAATGAACGTCCGTAACGTCGGAATGCGCGATATGCCGCGCCACGAGCGCGAGGCGAGCCGCGCCGGCAGTATGCGAGCTGGACGGTCCCGTCATGCGCGGTCCAATAATATCAAAAACGGAATAGTTTTTCATCCTTCAACCGCCTTTCCTTTCACAAGGGCATAAGGAATGCCACCGGCACAAACGCACCGATGGCACTCAAATGAATTGCCGCGCACTCCTCCCTCGATCGCAGAACCCGTGGTCGTCTCCTCATCAGGTGACTCCTTCCAGGTGAACCTGCGGCACACCGCTCTCTCCGCTAAATGCTGCTTCCGTCAGGACCTGACATGGTTCACGGCGAGCGATTGCACAGGACCCGGAGATCAACATTCCTTCATGAAGTCCGGTTCCGCAGTCTTTGGCCTCAGGACGAGAATTCGACCCTGCTATAGCGGATTGCAGGCATAGGGCACCGCTACCTCCCCGCTTAGCGCGGCAAACTGTGTGCGTCGGTATTATTGTATCCTATTCTATTCGGTTAAGCAAGCCCATGCACCGAAAAAGATTTCTCTGCCCGGTTTAAAGCGGTTTCCCGGCGGTTCGCGAAGCAACGGACTCGACGACTCGACATGGAACACCCTTTCGACTATAAAAACCGGCCGCCGGATACCACCGGCGGCCAATCCTACCTATGCAAGTATTGATGTCATTTCTGCTTTGCCAGCATTTCCTTCGTTTTCATGAGGCGCGTGGTGCTCTGCCGGTCGTTCTCGTCGAGCTTCATTTGGATACTACGGATGGTTTCCGTAAACTGCGGAATCATTACATACTCCAATGCATTCACGCGACGACGTGTCTTTTCGATCTCATCCGCAAGGCGGCCACAAGTCTTTTCCGTTTCGGCCAGCTCCAGCATCAGCGGAAGCACTTCCGCAAGCTGCTGCACCGCGCCGTCCAATTCGGCGCTCGTTGTCGCGTAACCATAGGGATATGTAAATCCCTCCTGTGTCTCGAGCGACAGTTTCGGGACGGAAATCGACAGCACCGATTCTTCGCTAGTTTCGACCGAGGCCGCGCGCGCCGGATACAGTAGCGCCTCCTCGATCTCCGCATTGCTCATGGACGCACGGGCAAGAACGAAGCTCTGCATGGCGAGTGTTAACTTGCGCTCCACCTCTTCGCGCTGTTCCTTGTTGCGGCGGGCGTAAACGATGAATCTGCGCACAAGCTCGTCGCGCTTATCCTTCATCATCTTGTGCCCGCGGACAGCAACCTGTTTCCGCTTCTTGAGGTTGGACAGCTCCATGCGGGTCGGTTTTGCTTGAATCGCCGCCACTCTTTACGCCTCCTCGGGATAATACTTCTCGATGAATTTCTCCTTGATACGCTTGAGCTCTGTCTTGGGCAGGATGGAAAGCAGTTTCCAACCAAGATCCAGCGTCTCCTCGATGCTCCGATTCGTATAATACCCCTGCGAAACATACTCGGCTTCGAACGCATCCGCAAATTTCGCATAAAGCTTGTCTGTATCGGAAAGCGCGGCATCACCGAGAATGACCGCCAACTCCTTTGCATCCTTGCCGCGGGAATAGGCTGCGAACAGCTGGTTCATCGTGTCCGCGTGATCCTCACGGGTCTTTCCAGCGCCGATACCCTTATCCTTCAGACGTGACAGCGAGGGAAGCACGTTGATCGGCGGAGTCAAGCCTTTGCGGTGGAGTTCGCGCGAAAGGATGATCTGCCCTTCCGTGATATATCCGGTCAAGTCGGGGATCGGGTGCGTGATGTCCTCTTCCGGCATGGACAGGATCGGGATCATCGTAATGGAGCCCTTGTTGTCACGGATACGTCCCGCGCGTTCATACATCGTTGCAAGGTCGGTGTACATATAGCCGGGATAGCCGCGGCGTCCAGGGACTTCCTTACGCGCTGCGGACACCTCGCGGAGCGCTTCCGCATAGTTCGTGATATCCGTGATGATAATGAGCACGTGCATCCCGAGGTCATACGCAAGATACTCTGCCGCGGTAATCGCCATACGGGGTGTTGCGATACGCTCAATCGCCGGATCGTTCGCAAGGTTGATAAACGTGACTGTACGCTCGATGGCGCCGGTCTTGCGGAAATCGCTGATGAAGAAGTCTGCTTCTTCAAACGTAATGCCGACAGCGGCAAACACGACCGCAAATTTCTCGTCGGAGCCGAGCACCTTTGCCTGACGCGCGATCTGCGCGGCGAGGTTTGCGTGCGGCAGACCGGAAGCGGAGAACACCGGCAGCTTCTGTCCGCGGACAAGTGTATTCAGGCCGTCGATCGCGGAAATACCCGTTTGTATAAACTCGGACGGATAGTCGCGCGCAGTGGGGTTCATCGGCGTGCCATTGATGTCCAGATGCTTCTCGGGAATCAGCGCAGGGCCGTCATCCATCGGCTTGCCCATGCCGTCGAACACGCGGCCCAGCATATCGGGCGCAACGTCCAACTCGATGGACTTTCCGAGAAAACGGGCTTTGGAGTCGCTGATGCGCAGGCCCTGCGAGCCTTCGAACAGCTGAAGCAGCGCCTTGTCGCCATTGACTTCCAGAACGCGGCCGCGGCGAATGCTTCCGTCCGCCTGCTCGATCTCGACCAGTTCGTCATATTTGACGCCGGACACATCTTCTACGAGCATCAGCGGTCCAACGACTTCTTTGATGGTACGATATTCCTTACGCATCCTGCTGTCCTCCCTCGGTCAAATCGCCGATCTGCTTGTTGAGATCCGCGATGATCTCATCATAGGCTGCCTGTGTCTCGTTCTCCGGCACATACTTCAGACGGCCGATCTTTTCGCGCACAGGCAGAGTGATCAGCTTGTTGAAGGACGCATCCTGCTCCAGCGCTTCCAAGCTCTTATCATAGTTCAGCAGGATGGATTTCAACATCAGGTACTGTTTCTTCGGCGAGGTATATGTATCGACCTCGTGGAATGCATTCTGATGCAGATAGTCCTCACGGATCGAACGTGCGCATTCGAGCGTCAGGCGATCCTTATAGGACAGGGCGTCGATACCGACAAGACGAACGATCTCGTCGAGCTCGCTCTCCTCCTGAAGCAGCGCCGTCGTTCTCGAAACGAGAGCGGACCAATCAGGCGATACATTCTCATTGTACCAGTCTTCAAGCCGGTCAAGATACAAGGAGTAGGACTGGAGCCAATCGATCGCAGGGAAGTGACGCGCATAGGCAAGCTTGGAAGAAAGGCCCCAATACACTTTGACAATGCGCAGCGTAGCCTGCGAGACGGGTTCGGAAATGTCGCCGCCCGGAGGGGAAACCGCGCCGATCGCGGAAACGGCGCCCGTTCTGCCTTCGCTGCCAAGCGTCTTGACATAGCCGGCGCGCTCATAGAATTCCGCGAGACGGCTGGACAGGTATGCCGGATAGCCTTCCTCACCAGGCATTTCTTCGAGACGACCGGACATTTCGCGCAGCGCCTCCGCCCAGCGGGATGTGGAATCCGCCATGATGGCGACCTTGTAGCCCATATCACGGAAGTATTCTGCGATCGTGATACCGGTATAAATGGACGCTTCGCGCGCAGCGACCGGCATGTCCGATGTGTTCGCGATCAGGACGGTACGCTTCATGAGCGACAGACCCGTGCGGGGATCCTTCAGTTCTGGGAACTCCATGAGGACGTCCGTCATCTCATTGCCGCGTTCACCACAGCCGACGTAGACGATGATGTCCGCATCCGCCCACTTTGCAAGCTGATGCTGAACGACCGTCTTGCCGCTGCCAAACGGGCCGGGAACCGCTGCTACGCCGCCCTTTGCGACCGGGAACAGCGTATCAATAACACGTTGGCCCGTGATCATCGGCTCGGTCGGAGCGATTTTTTCTGCATATGGACGGCCGCGGCGCACAGGCCACTTTTGGAGCATGGGCAATTCGATCTCCTTGCCGTCCTTTTCAAGCTTTGCGATCGGCTGGACGATGTTGGCCTGTCCCGCGTGGATCCAGGTCAGTTTGCCGGATACGTTCGGCGGCACCATGATCTTATGGAGCACAGCCTCCGTTTCCTGCACGGTACCGAGAATGTCGCCCGCGACAAGCTCGTCACCGACTTTGGCAACAGGGACAAAGTCCCAGAGCTTTTCGTGGTCGAGCGAATCAACAATGATACCGCGTGTGATGCGGTCGCCGGCCTTTTCACGTATAACGTCCAACGGACGCTGGATGCCGTCATAAATGGACTCGATGAGTCCCGGAGCGAGTTCGACCGACAAGGGCGCGCCGGTAGATACGACCGGTTCGCCGGGGCCGATGCCTCCGGTCTCTTCATAGACCTGTATGGATGCGCGATCTCCGCGCAGCTCGATCACCTCGCCAATCAAATGCTTCTCCGACACGCGAACAACATCGTACATCTGCACGTCCGCCATGCCGCCGGCAACGATAAGCGGGCCCGAAACCTTAATGATCGTTCCTTGCATAAGTAGTTTACCTTTCCCCTCAATTATTGAATAGAATGTCTACGCCAACCGCCTTCTCGACGTTCTGCTTGAGCGTTTGCATTCCGATGCCCTGTACGCCCTGGTTATCCGGGATCGGGATGATCGCAGGGTACGCCTCCGCCGCAAACTCCTGTATGGTCTCCGAACAGGCGGCATAGAGCGGTTCCGTGACAAACACGACGGCATAGTCCTCGCGCGCAAGCCGATGCAGGCGGCGATTGGCTTTCTCGCCCTCAGTCTCGAAAAAGACATCCAGCCCGACTGCTTTAAACAGCATAACGGAGTCTTTATCGCCAATGACACCCATTTTAGCCATACAATTCACACAGCCTCTCTTGGATGACAGCGTCATCCAGTCCGTTCCGCTTGACCGTCAGAATCAAACGGATCGCTTTTGCCTCGCGTTCTCTTGCAAACAGGTAGCCCAGGAGCGGATAGATCGTAAGCACTTCATGCTTATGCGCTTTGACGAGCGACAGAAGATAATCGTTGCGCTGGCGTTCCAATGCACTGATGTTACCCGTCTGCTGCATCTCTGCAAGTCCTGTGGCAATCGCGTCGCATGCCGTGCTGTCATGGATCACATGGTTCAGCGCCTCTTCCGAAAGCTCGTATGCGTTCATGAGGTCTTCGCGACGGATGCCGCCGACCGGAAGCAACACATCTTTCAGATCTTCGCGCGGAGCGCCTGTTGCACGCATGCGCAGGAACGTGATGAGATTGTCAAAATCGCAGAGCGCACGGAAGTACGTGGCCGCAAATTCATCCTTTTCCCGAGCGGCCACCGCAAGGGCATGCTGCAAGTAGCCGCGGTCGAGCATGATACTGACCTGCTGCGGCTCTACCTCGACCTTGAGTTTCTGCTCAAGTCTCTCTAAAGACTCTCGGATTGGATCGGGGAAATCCCGGTAGTCCTGTTCTGCCACCGCATGGAGCAAGACTTCGCGAGAATAGAGCCCGCCCGTCTCCGTCTGCGCATCCGCCATGCCGAGCAAACGCGCCTTCAGCAGCATTTTCAGGTTCTGAATATCCGTTGCAAGCAAAAACAGATCCGTAATCGCGGGCTTTGGCGACAGCTCGCGGATCTCCGCCGCGGTCTGCGTGCGCGTATTGTCGATCATACGCTCGCAGTCCGCACTCGTCGCATCCGGCAAATTGCCGTAACGAACGTCAAGCAGCGTACGCATGGCCTCATCGAGAGAACCATCCGCCATTCGTTTGATCGTTTGTTGATCCAAAAGCCCCTTCGAGAGTGCGCTGACGCGCGCACATGCATAGGGGATGCTTGGCTGTGGCATTCGCCTTCCTCCCTGTCAGTTGAATAAAAGGTTCGCGACCGCCGTCTCCTCTTCATCGCGCAGCTGCGAAAGCACAGCGCGGAAAGAGCAGTCCTTTTCATAGCCGCGTCCGATCAGCAGGATTCCGCCGTCAAAGGCAGCATCCGGT
>HF985547.1:60730-68316 GCA_000432015.1 Clostridium sp. CAG:1024
GCCAACAGGCGTTTGCAAATCGCGCCGCGCGCGTCGGCGTTCAAAGCGCATAGCGCCCGGTACGCCTCCTCGAACACAGCGTCAATGACAGCGCGCTTCTTTTGCAGGGCCGCTTTCTTCCCGTCGATCGCCGCGCGCGTTTTGCAGCCGTCCAATACGCTCTGCACCGCCGCTTCGCGCTTCTGCTGGAAGTCAGCACGCACGGCGTTTTGCTTTTGGACGTTCTCCGCCGCGATTTCCATTGCGCCGGCATTCGCTTCCGTCAGCGTCTGCTCGGCAAGAGCGTTTGCGTCGGCGATGATACGTTCCGCCAGCTTATTCGTGCCGGTTTTGTTCATCTCCATGGTCTATCTCCTGCTAAAAGCCGCGCTTAGCCGACCTTGACGCCGTTGACGAGCAGGAAGGAGATGAGCAGCGCCAGAACTGCGTAGGTCTCGACCATGACGGTCATGAGCATTGCTTTACCGGACTCCTCCGGCTTCTTTGCGATCATGTTGATGCCGGCGCATGCAACGTGGCCCTGATGGATTGCAGAAAGCAAGCCGCCAAACGCGATCGGGATCGCAGCAAGGAACAGGTTGAAGCCGTTGGTTGCGGTCAGAGCTGCCGCGCCGCCGGAGAGCAGACCGGCCTTCGTTGCGATAACGAAAGCGATCAGCAGGCCGTAAATGCCCTGCGTTCCGGGGAGGAGCTGCAAAAGCAGGCAGGAGCCGAAGCGATCCGGATCCTCGGAAACCACGCCGGCACTGGCCTGACCCGCCTGTCCGACGCCGATCGCGCTGCCGATACCTGCCATTGCCGCCGCCATTGCTGCGCCGGCTGCCGCAAAAATGATGCCCCAATTGAGTTCCATAGTGATTCTTTCCTCCTCTGATTTGTGTTTTACTCTGTAATTTTTACGTGTTTTGTGTTATATCCAAGCGGCAGGAACTTTCGTCCGCCCGCCTCATAGAACTTGCCGTAGAATTCAACATACTGCAGTCTCGCGCAATGCACGAACGCGCCGAGCGTATTGATCGCGATATTGAACAGGTGCAGCGCGACAAGCAGTGCGAGCGCAACTGCGATTCCAAGGATCCGCAGAATAATATTGGACGAGCCCATGAGCATTCCGCAAAGGTCGTTGAATACGGACGCGATAACGCCGGTCGCAATGCCGAGCGCGAACAAACGCGCATAGGACAGAATATCCGACAGATAGCTCGTCACCTGGTACAATTCGCCGAGACCGGAGATCGTTCTCGAAAACACGTTCTTCTTTTCCCTGCCCTTGAACAGCAGCAGCATCAATGCGCCGACGACGGCCAAGATAAGTCCGATGGTTCCGATCAATGCTGGAACGCCTGCAACCGCGGCGGTCGCTCCGTACAGGATCAGCCCGACGATGATCAGAATCCAAGACAGATTATCAAAGATCGCAGTCTGCCAATCCCCCGTGTCAAACGACATCTTGATTTTGATGCAAACGCCGAAGAGAATGTGCAGAACGCCGAGGCCAAAGCACAGGATGAGCATTCCGATCGGGTTTTCCATAGGGTCGACGATCAGCGGGAAGAGATTGTTCGTGCCGAAGATCACATCGAAGTCGAGTCCGAAGCAGGTGCCGACCAGCAAGCCCCAGATCATCGTCGAAATGCCGCCCCAGAACAAGACGCGGACAATGCCGCCAAACATGCCAGTCGGTTTTTTGAACTTCGTATAGATCCAGCAGAACAGCGTCAGGATCAGGCCGTAGCCCGAGTCGCTCAACATCAGGCCGAACAGAAGCACATAGAACGGCGCCATATAGGGCGTTGCGTCGATCCCGCGCGGGTCGGGCCGCGAATACAGGTTCGTCACCTCTTCAAACGGTGTATTGAACTTGTTATTGCGGACAACGGAAGGGGGAATCTCGCCTTCCTCCGGATCGCGTACATCAAGGTAATACGCATCCGTCACGCTTTCGACCGCTTTCCTGACGGCATCCACGCGATCGACGGGTACCCAGCCGTGCATTTCAAACGTAGCGTTGGTTTGCGCCATAACGGCGATCGCCTGGATGCGATCCCGTTCGATCACTGCAGCGTCATACGCACTCTCGATCGCCGACTTATACTCGCCCATTCCGGCAAGCTGCTGCATCAGGCGGTCATGCTCGGCTTGAAGCGCCGCGTTCTCCTTCTCCAGACGTTCCATTGCAGCCTTGGGCGTGCCGGGCAGTTTCGGGAAGGCAACGTCCGTCCAATTAAGCGATTTCAAAAACGCGGCGACGGACTTTGCATCCTCTGCTGCGCAGGCGACGATCGCCGCGCGCTGCGCTCCTTCACTGAAGAGCTGATACTCGATGGCATCGCTCTGCTCGTCCAGCTTTTCGACGTCGGCTGCCTCGATCATGCCCGGGAAATAGCGGACCGCTTTCGACTTCCGATATGTCTGCATGTCTGCCGGGAAGGCTTCCCACGGGCGCAGCGATTCGATCAGCGATGTATTTTTCTCCATCTCTGAGCGGATCCTTTGGAGTTCCTGCTGGCAATGCGCCAGTTCCTCGCTGTGCCGCAGCGCTTCGGGAAGTTCGCTGCTGATCTGCGCAAGCGTTCGCTCCGGCTGCGGCGCAAGCAGGCCCTGCTTCTCACCGTAGGGTTTCAAAACGTTCAGCGCGTCGCCGAGTTTCTGCACGCGCGTCTCGGCTGCGGCAAGCTGATCGGCGCAAAAGGAAGCGCTTTCATCCTTCTGCACCTCTACCGCGCCGAGCGGCTGCAAGGCGTCAACAATGGCCCGCTCGTCGGTTTTGTGTGCGACCAAGGTCAGTCGCTTCATTTGAACAATCATGCGATCTCCTGCACCTTCCGCATCAGGTAATTGACGGCATCGCCAAGACGACCGCGAGCTTCACCGCACTGTGCGTCCGCCTCGTCTGAAAGCTGTTTTTGAATCGCGTCGGCAAGGCCATGGCCTTCCCGTTCCGCCTGTTCCAGCGCAAGACGGGTTTTCTCACGTTCTTCGTCGTTCAGGCTTTGAAGCCCCTGCTCGGCATCCACGCGGGCCTTTTGCAGCAGCTCCCGCGCAGAGACTGCCGCATCCTGCCGAATTTGTTCGGCCTGCGCTTCCGCTTGCGCGATCTCATCAATAATCGAGCGCATGGTAGTCATCCTCCCAATTTATTTTGTTCCGAACAGCCGGTCCCCGGCATCGCCGAGGCCTGGCACGATATAGCCATGGTCATTCAGTTTTTCATCGAGATTCGCCAGATAGATGTCCACATCGGGATGCGCCTGCTGCATCGCTTCTACGCCCTCCGGCGCGGCGATCAGACATACGAGGCGAACGCTCTTGCAGCCCGCTTCCTTGACGATGCGGCAAGCCTCGATCGCGGAATTGCCGGTCGCAAGCATCGGATCCACGATGATAACGTCGCGCTCTTCGATATCCGGCGGGAGCTTGCAGTAATAGCTTGTCGGCATGAGCGTGTCCGGGTTCCGATACATGCCGATATGGCCGAGCTTTGCGTTCGGGATGAGATTCATCATGCCGTCGGCCATGCCGAGACCCGCGCGGAGGATCGGAATCACGGCGAGCTTCTCGTTGGCGAGCATTTTTACTTTTGTGTGGCAAACGGGCGTTTCGATTTCGGTTTCGACGAGTTCAAGATCTCTGGTTACTTCGTAAGCCATGAGGAGCGAAAGCTCCGTAACAAGCTCCCGGAATGCTTTCGTTCCGGTGTTCTTATCGCGGAGAAGCGACAGTTTGTGCTGTACAAGCGGATGGTCAATGATCACAAGTTTCGACATTAGTTTGCTCCCTCCTCTTTGTTTTCATAGGCAGTTATCTTCCCGATTCTTCTTGCATGGCGACCGCCTTCAAAGGGGGTTCTCAGCCAGATCTTTACGATCTGTTCCGCTTCCTCTTCAGAAACAGTCTTTGCGCCAAGCGCCAGCATGTTTGCGTCGTTGTGCCGTCTTGTCATCTCCGCCTGAAAAGCGGAGGTGCAGAGCGCACACCGAATCCCACGTACCTTGTTCGCACAGATGGAAACGCCGATTCCCGTTGTGCAAATCACGACGCCGCGGTCGAACTCGCCTCTTGCTACAGCCTCCGCCGCGGGAAAGGCAAAGTCCGGGTAGTCCACGCTTTCTACCGAATAGCAGCCAAAATCGTGTGCGCTGCAATCCTCGGCTTCAAGCCAGTGGATGACGGCCCGCTTGAGCGCAAGCCCGCCATGGTCGCATGCGATGGCAATCTTCATTGCTTCTTTTCTCCTTTTCCTGTAATCAAACTTCAACCACATGAAATCCGGCGGCTCGCAAGAGGCGATTCATATAGGCAAGTCCCGCATTATCCGTCGGTATGCCCTCTGCAAGAATCATATCTGCGTGCTCGTCCATACTTCGAAGGGAGGAAAAAAGCGATGCGCAAAGTGTCTCCGGGTGATTTCTATCACCCAGTATAGCATACTTTTTCCCTTTGTAAAACCCTTTTGTTTGTAGTGTTGCTGCAATTTCTACACTTTTTCCCTGCATTTCAGCAAAATTGTAAAGTTCGCAGACTTTTTTTGCGGTATTTTCCGGTGTGCCGACGATTACAATGACATCAGCCTTTGGCGCATAATGCTTATACTTCATGCCGGGGGACGCCACGGTCTCCCCTTCCCGCAGAGGTGCAAGAATGCTTCTTGCAACTTGCACTTCGCCAATGACCGCGGAGAGCATCTCCCGTGTGATCGCGCCTGGGCGCAGAATCGTCGGCGTTCCGCCGACGGAGAGCACTGTGGATTCTACGCCGTATTTGCATGGGCCGCCGTCAAGGATCAGGGGGATTCGCCCATCCATATCCTCCAGCACGTGCTGCGCGGTGGTCGGGCTGGGCTTTCCCGACAGGTTTGCAGACGGCGCCGCGATCGGAACGCCGGAATTTGAAATGAGCATTCGCGCTGTCTTATCCGCAGGCATCCGCACTGCAACGGTATCCAATCCGGCTGTCACAGCATTCGGAACGATCTTTGACCGCTTTGCGATCAGCGTTAGCGGTCCCGGCCAAAAGGTATCCATCAGCTGCCGTGCAAGCTGCGGGACGGTATCCCAAAGCTGCTGGACGTCGCTCTTTTTGCTCACATGCAGAATCAGCGGATTATCCGAAGGTCTTCCCTTGGCTTCAAAGATCGAGCGCACGGCCTCCTCGTTCAGCCCGTTCGCGCCGAGCCCGTATACCGTTTCCGTCGGAAACGCCACAAGACCGCCCGCCCTGATGATTCTTGCGCCCTTCTGCGTGCCTGCCTCCGGGTTTCGTTCCGTATTGACGACTTCTGTGATCATTCGGCGTTCTCCCCCTCCGCGAGCTTGGCGGCGCGCTCCGCAACGATCAGCGCGTCGATCATTTCATCCATATCGCCGTCAAGGAACTGTTCGAGTTTGTACAGCGTCATCCCGATCCTGTGGTCTGTTACGCGGCTCTGCGGAAAATTATAGGTTCGAATGCGCTCGCTGCGATCGCCGGAGCCGACAAGGCTCCTTCTCTGCGAGGCAAGCGCCGCGTCCTGCTGTGATTGATAGTATTCAAACAGACGGCTTTTCAACACGCGCATCGCCTGTTCTTTGTTCTTAAGCTGTGATTTCTCGTCCTGGCACTGCACGACGATGCCTGTCGGAAGATGCGTAATGCGGATCGCGGACTCGGTTTTGTTGACATGCTGTCCGCCCGCGCCGCTGGAACGATAGGTATCGATGCGCAGATCGCTGTCCTTCAGCTCCACCTGCACATCGTCCACTTCCGGCATGACTGCTACGGTCGCCGCGCTCGTGTGGATGCGTCCTTGCGATTCCGTTTCCGGTACGCGCTGCACGCGGTGCACGCCGCTTTCGAATTTCAGTCTGCTGTAAGCGCCACGCTTTCCGCCGAGCGACAGAACGACCTCTTTCACGCCGCCCATATCGGTCAGATTGTTTTCGATATACTCTACTTTATATCCATTGCGCTCCGCATAGCGCAAATACATGCGCAGCAGATCCGCCCCGAACAGCGCGGCTTCATCGCCCCCCGTGCCTGCGCGGATCTCCACGATCACATCCTTATCGTCGTTCGGGTCCTTGGGCAGCAGCAGGGCGCGAAGTCCTTCCTCTTCCCTGCCGCTCCGTTCCGCCAGTTCTGCAAGTTCTGCATGAACAAGCTCTTTCATCTCTGTGTCGAGGTGCTCCGTGAGCATGGCTTTGCAATCGTCCAGCGCAGCAAGCGTTTTTTCGTGCGCACGGAATGCGATCACAATCTCCTCGAGCGCCGCATGTTCCTTGACAAGCGCACGCCACGTATCCATGTTCTCCATGCAAGCCGGATCCGCGATCTCTCGTGAGAGCTGTTCGTATCGCTCGCAAAGACGGTTCAGTTTATCCAGCATGAATCCTCCATCACCGGCACAGGGCTCGTACCGCAAATCTTCAAAACGTATTCCCTTGCGCGCGCCACAAGTTTCTTTTCCCGGTCATCCAATTCATGATAGGAAACGATCTGCGAAGCGTCCTCGAGCGCAGGCACAAGTTGATGAACCGTCTTTGTACGACCCGGCTTGCTCTCTGTGGGAGCCGGAAGTTCTTCCGAGAAGCAAAGCGTCGGCATGTAGCAGGCGTCCTTCAGCTTTACACTGCCGTCATCGTCTCTTTCGATGGTCAGCCGCAGAAACATTCCATAAGCGCACTCTCCCGTCATGTTTGACAAGAAGTTTCCGAGCGAATACGCAACAAAGCCCGTATACTCCGACCCGTCGCTCCGCGTGACCGTCACGTAATCAAGCGGCTGCACCACATGCGGATGCGAACCGATGACCGCATCTACGCCGGCCGCCAGCAGCTGCGAGGCATACTTTTGGGTCGAACGTTGCGGCTTTGTCTCGTATTCCTCATCCCAGTGCGCAAACATGACGATGAATTCCGCGCCTTCCTCCTTGCATGCCGCGATCTCCGCTTCGATCTCGTCAAAATACTGTAGCCTTGAGAACATATCGTTTTTCTGCTGGCGCGACATGTTGGAGGAACCGTTGATCACCGTTGTTGTGGCCATGACACCGATTCGAATTCCGTTTACATTGATCACGAGCGGTTTACGTTCGTTCTTAGAACGGAACGTCCCCGTTTGATACAGATCCGCATTTTGGATCGCATCGATCGTATGAATCACACCTTCCGCGTCGCAATCTCCCGCATGGTTGTTCGCGGTCGTAATGCAGTCGAAACCAACAGATTTTAAATTCTCTGCAAATACATCCGGCGCATTGAACTTGATGCGTCCCTCCTCGTCCGTGCGTCCATTGGAGTACCCGACAGATTCGCCCGCCATCGCGCCTTCAAAGTTCCCGCACATCAGGTCGATGGAGCGAAACATTGTCTGTACGCCGACGAAACTATGCGTGAAATCATATCCTCCGTCCAGGGTTTCGTCATATGCGCCTGCGATTTGGCTCGGCATGACCATGATGTCGCCGACGGCGCCGATCGTAACGCTTGTCTTTTGCGGTGCCTGCGTGGGTTCCGGCGTCGATTCCTGCACTTCTTCCGGCGTTGGTTCCGCGCCGGATGCGGCTGGTTCCGGTGCAAGCGTTGCGAACAGGACCGTCTGCTGCGAGG
>HF985547.1:68345-72179 GCA_000432015.1 Clostridium sp. CAG:1024
TGCGACGGCGGCGTTGTCGGCGTCGGTTGCTCGGGCTCGGCCTTCGGCATGGCGCATCCCGTCGACAGGATCACCATTGCGGCGGCAAGCAACACCGTGCACAATCTATAAACCGGTCTGTTTCTCTTCATATCTCCTCCACTTCCACGACGCGAGGCCGTCCCGCATAGTCATTTAAAACATGAGCCGTTCGGAACAAGCGCCGCACATCGTCTGCCTGTGACGCGCCTATCTCGAGCAGCAGTCTGCCGTTTGGATTCAAAAATGCTCCGGCTTCCTCACGGATCCTGCGGTAGAACGCAAGTCCGTCCTCACCGCCATACAGTGCAAGCGCAGGCTCAAACGTTACCTCACGCTGCAGCTCCCGCATATCTTCCCCCGTCAGGTACGGCGGATTGCAGCAGATCAGATCAAACCGCTCCCCGGCAACGGCAGCAAATAAATCGCCCTGTACGATCGAGACATCCGCACGATTGCGCTCGGCGTTTTCCCGTGCCAGCCGAATGCAGTCCGGGCTGATATCCGAAAGCGTGACTGCAAGTTGCGTATTGCAGCAGATTGAAATGCCGATGCAGCCCGTTCCGCAGCAAAGGTCCAGCGCGCTTTGGTATCCGTGTTTTTGCGAAAGCTCGATTGCGTACTCGGCAAGGATCTCTGTGTCCGCGCGCGGGATGAGAACGCCCGGCCGCACGGTGAACGGCAACCCCATAAACTCCCACTCGCCGAGGATGTATTGCAACGGCTCTCCCTGTCGGCGGCGCTCCGCCATGGTTTCTGCAAATGTACGCTCCGTCTCCGTCACGCTCCGCTTGCTAAAGGGCGACAGGCGTTCGCCGGTATGCAGGGCGGCCTCTGCGAGCAGCCTTGCTTCAAAATGGGCGGATTCTCCTATGGTCGGTGCAAGGCGTTCCCGCAGGCTTCGTATGAGTTCGTCTGCCGTCATGCCTGCGCGTCCGTACTTTCCGCCGCTTCATCGCTCGCAGCGGGCTGCGCTTTCTGCAAATCCGTCTCCTGCGTTTTTACCTCCGGCTGCTCCGCCGCGATCAGATCCTGCTCCGGCGGATCCATTGCAAGCTGAAAGGCCGCAAGCGCGACTTCAAGCATGTCAACATCCGGTTCACGGGTCGTCAGGTACTGCAGCGCGAGCCCAGGCGCACGCACGGCCCTGGCAAGCCAACCATCGCTCGCCGCGGCTGCCTTGAGCACCTCATATGAGATTCCGGCAACAAGCGGGATAAAAACCAAGCGTGTCAAAAAGCGCAGAAAGAAGTTCTCGCTATACGGAAGCAGCGCGAAAAACAGGATCGAGATTGCCATGACAAGAAAGAGGTAGTTTGTTCCGCAGCGCGGGTGCAGCCGCGTAAACCGCATGGCGCTCTCCGGCGTCATCTCGGCTTCATGCTCATAGCAGGCAATGACCTTGTGTTCTGCGCCGTGATACTGATACAGTCTGCCGATGTCCTTCATAAAGCCGATGCACGTAATGTACAGCAGGAAGATCAACAACCGCACGACACCTTCTGCGAGCGATTTCCACACGGAATGCGCTGATTCGCCCCATGGGATCAGCTGCGTGACAAGCGAAGGAAGAAACACGAACAGGCCGACCGCGAGCACCGCCGCAAGCACGACCGCAACGCCGATCGTAACATCCATTGCGGATTTCCCGAGCTTTTCCGACAGCCAGCGCTCGAACTTGTCCGGCTCTTCGTCAACGCCGTCGCCGTAGATTTCAGCCGATCTCGTCGTTATACGCATCCCGCCGACGAGCGACTCGACGAAGGACACGACGCCCCGCACAATGGGGAGGCCGTAGAACGAGCCCTTCACGGCTTTTGTCCGCATATGCCGGAACTCGCGAACGATGCTGCCGTCGCTCCTGCGCACAGCCAACGCTACGCCGCCTTCCGGCGTTTTCATCATGACGCCCTCCAGCACTGCCTGACCGCCAACCGAGCATCGTTTCATATACCAAAGTCTCCTTTGTTCGTATACTGTAATTGTTGATTATAGCATACGGCATATTTTTGAGCAACAAAAAACCTTCCCAAAGGGAAGGTTTGATGACCGTTACATCCCGTAACGCTTTTTGAAACGATCGACACGTCCACCACTGTCCACAAGCTTCTGACGGCCGGTGTAGAACGGATGGCACTTGCTGCAAATTTCAACGGTGAGTTCCCCGCGTGTGGAACCCGTGGTAAAGGTTTCACCGCAAGCGCAGCGAACCGTAGCTTTTCCGTACTTCGGATGGATATCCTTTTTCATGGCTTTCACTCCTTCAAAAACTGTACCATCAGTTATTATACCAGACGGTGAGAAAAAAGCAAGTCTTTTTGCAAAGAAATCGCCGTTTTTTGCTTACTTCCCAAAGCGATTCTGCGCGGACATGGTATACCCGTCCTTTTCATAAATGCTGACCCACTCTTTCAGGCGCTGCAAGAACTCCTCGTTCGTCTGCGTCTTGGCAAGCATCCCGATCAACTGCTCCGTGACCTCCAGCGGGTTCGCGCCGGACAAAACGCGCCGGATCGTGCGCACGCCTTCAAGCTCTGCGGGCGACAGAAGTAGATCGTCCCGGCGGGTGCCGGACTTGTAAATGTCGATCGCGGGGAATATCCGCTTCTCAGACATTTTTCTGTCAAGATGGATCTCCATGTTGCCCGTGCCTTTAAACTCCTCGTAGACCATGTCGTCCATACGGCTTCCCGTTTCGGAAAGCGCGGTCGCAATCACGGTCAGGCTGCCGCCGTTTTCAATGTTTCGTGCAGCGCCGAAGAAGCGTTTCGGTTTATGCAGCGCTCCCGGATCCATGCCGCCGGAAAGTGTTCTGCCGGTCGGCGGGATCGTCAGGTTGTAGGCGCGTGCAAGCCGCGTCAGGCTGTCCATGAGAATGACGACATCCTTGCCGTGCTCAACGAGCCGCATGGCGCGTTCAAGCACCATCTCCGCAACACGCGTGTGATGCTCCGGCAGCTCATCAAAGGTCGAATACAGCACTTCGCCCTTGATCGAACGCTGCATATCCGTGACTTCTTCCGGACGCTCATCGATGAGCAGCACGATAAGATGTGAATCCGGATAGTTTTCGGAAATGCCGTTCGCGATCGCTTTGAGCAGCGTGGTCTTTCCCGCCTTTGGCTGCGAGACGATCATCGCGCGCTGTCCCTTGCCGATCGGCGCGATCAAGTCGATCAGGCGAATGGCGAGGTTATTCTTCTTGCCCGGCGTTTCCAAGGTGTAACGCTCGTTGGGGAAAATCGGGACAAGCTCCTCGAACGGGCGTCGGTCTGCAAGCTTTTCCGGGTCCTCTCCGTTGACGGCCGTGATATACAACAGTGCCAGGAAGCGCTCGCCCTCTTTGGAAGGGCGCGTCTTTCCCGTAACGAGGTCGCCGGTACGCAGCCCGAAACGCCGGATCTGCGCAATGGAGACATACACGTCACGATCGCCGGAAAGATAATTGTCCGAGCGCAGGAACCCATAGCCGTCCGGGAGTACTTCGAGCACGCCCTCGGCGTCTCCGCACTCACCGGTCTCGAGCATCTCGGGCACGGCCGGGTTGCTGGTGCCATAGTCCTTATTATAGTATCCTTCCTGACGGTTGCGCAGCCGACGCTCGTCGTCGTAGCCGTTGTCCGCGGCGTATCCTGCCTGTCTCGGCGCGCTGTACCCCGGTTGGTATCCGCCCTGATAACTTCCCTGATAGCCGGGCTGCTGGTATCCGGGCTGGTATGCGTTCTGCTGATAGCCCTGCTGACGGTATCCCTGCTGATAGCCCTGCTGACGGTATCCCTGCTGGTAGCCCTGCTGGCGATACCCCTGCTGGTAGCC
>HF985547.1:72194-73735 GCA_000432015.1 Clostridium sp. CAG:1024
GCCGCTCTGATAGCCGCTCTGCGGCCGGGTATTCGTGTCGTAATAAGACGGACGTCTTGCCTGATATCCGCCCTGCGGCCGCGGCGTAAAGGCCGGCTGCTTCGGCAGATCGTCGTGGTCAAGTTCCGCATGCTGCCGTGTTTCCGCGGGAATGCTCTGCGGTGCGGTCGCCCGCACGGGTTCGCTGCGCTGCTCCGGCTCCGCGTTCGCCTTCTGCGGGACTGCTGCCGGTTCTTCTGCAGGCGTCTCTTGTACGTCCTCCGCCTTCGGCGGAACACCGCCGTTCATGATGATGCGGATCAGTTCAGGCTTTCGATATTTCGTAACGGATTTTACACCCTGCAGTTTTGCAATTTCGCGCAAATCACCAAGCCCCTTGGCCTCTAATTGTTCCTGGTTCAAACAAATCTCCTCTCCAATGGCGCATCCAACATATCAATTGTTCACTGTTGTGGAAACGTAATGTGACGCTGTCATATCAATTCTACTCATCTACAGACATATCATACCCTCCCTTTGCTTTCCCTGTCAAGCAATGTTCAAGCAATACAACGAAGAATCCATATTTTTGACAAGACTCGCTGTTTTGCCAAATCATCCGCGCGGCATGTCCGCAGGCCCGCCGACATAGGATAAACAGAACACAGGGAATCGACTGTTGCGGAGGCGAAATATGATCGAACGCAGAGACACGGAAGTCGCGAAGCTTCGGCCTCGCGCGCACAGCATTCACATTGACAACCGAATGCGCATCAGCGTGACGGGCGTTATGGATGTGGAAAGCTTCAACGAACAAGAGGTTCTCCTTCTCACGGAAGCCGGCCCCCTGAGCATTGCCGGAAGCAATCTCCATCTGTCCAAGCTCAATTTGGAGGACGGGCAGATCTGTATTGAGGGCGAACTGCTTGCGCTCGACTATGAGCCGCCAGAGGCCGAGCGCCGCGGCCTGTTCGGAAAGGTTTTTCGCTGATATGCTGGATCATACCTTCTTACAGCCCGCAGGCGCGCTTTGCTTTCTCTATGCGGGCATTGTGATCGCATTGCTCTATGCAGTATTTGACTTTCTGCGCAAGCGGAGCAGATGCAGCTTCTTCTCCGCTTTGTTTGACGGCTGCTTCGCCCTCTTTGCAGGCTTCATATTTTTTGCTGCGCTTCTGCTCGTAACGGGCGGGGAATTGCGCGCTTATGCGTTTCTGTTGACGGGACTTGGATTTGGCGCGGAGCGCGCCACCATACATCGGTTGCTGTGTCCCTGATCGTCTTCGAGCGTATCAGGGGGGCGGAGACGGAATCTTCCTATTTGTTTGAATTGCGTTTACAAATTGGTTTTGAAAAGATCGCCAGATTGTGATATACTCTCGCTATGGCTAAAAAACGTCGGTTTAAACTGAAAGCGGGTTACATCATGCTGGCTTTTTTGCTGGCTTTCTGTGTTTTGGGCGGCATCTATCTTTCTCAGCAAACCCGCCTTGACTCTATTGCGGACGAAAAAGACAGCTTACAGTCCCAGCTCGACAGTCTCAAAGTAGAAGAAGAGCGTC
>HF985547.1:73782-74889 GCA_000432015.1 Clostridium sp. CAG:1024
GCAGACCAACGATTATCTGCTGCAATACGCCCGCGAAAAGCGGGGGTATGTATATCCGAACGACTTAAAGTTTTATGAGAACAGCAACTGAGACTTCACAAATGCAGATCGCGGTCATTGATATTGGCAGCAACTCCATTCGCTATATGGAAGCAGGTTTTTGCGAAAGCAGACCTGTTTTTTCGCGCAAAGAGGTGTTCACGACGCGTCTTGCCGCAGGACTCTCGGAAAGCGGAAAACTCTCCGAGAGAGCCATGCAATCGTCCCTGTGCGTACTGTCGACTTTGGCGCGGCGCGCAGAAAACGCCGGCCTGTTTTGTGCGGCCTATGCGACGAGCGCCGTACGCGACGCAGATAACCGTGCAGAATTCTTGTCCGCCGTCAGTGCGACTGCGCATATCGCTGTCCAAGTTCTATCGGGTGAGCAGGAAGCGCAGTTTGCGTATCAGGCTGCGACCGGCGGTCGCGGTGGAATGCTCGATATCGGCGGCGGAAGCACGCAGATCGTTGCGCCCGGATTTCAAAAAAGCTTTCCGGCCGGCTGCGTCCGCGTTCACGATTGGTGCGGCGAACGAACTTTGTCCGAGATGCGCACGATGCTCAAGCCTCGTTTTGACGAGTTGTACGCAATGCCGTCCGACCTTCCGTCCGCCCCGTGGACTGCCGTTGGCGGCACGGCGACAACGCTTGCAGCGCTTTCTTCCGGCATGAGCGACTATGATCCGAGCGGAATACAAAATGTTGTACTCACGCCGTGCGCGCTGCTTGCACTTCTCGAGCGTTTGGACGCGCTCGGCGATGCGGGACGTGCCGCCATTCCGCTGCTCAAAGAGCGTCACGATGTGATCCTCTCCGGCGGCGCGATTCTTCTATACCTGATGGAGCGGCTCTCCATGCCCTCCCTGCGCTTTAGTGATGCGGACGGTCTCGAGGGATACGCCGTTTCACTGCTTCGGGGATGCCGCGCGTGAGTCTGGCTGCGGGCTATTATTTCTAATCTGAGCATTCCGAATGAAAATAACAGCGCGATACGGACACCGCATCACGCTGTTATTCCTTTGATTTCCTGCACGACCGTGCCGTCAGGGCTGCGGCGTGACTTTCGGC
>HF985547.1:74999-75782 GCA_000432015.1 Clostridium sp. CAG:1024
CATCGCCGTTTTGTTGCCGAGGTATACATCGCATTCCATCTCACGGCCGTTCCGATTGATACGGAGTTGCAGCGTGTCTCCGATGCTGCACTCGCCGATAATGGCGACAAGTTGTTCCATTTCCGTGATTTCCCGTCCGTTTACCGCAACGATCACGTCACCCGCGCGAAGTCCTGCCTTCGAAGCCGGGCCGTCCTTGACAACGCTCTCCACATAGACGCCCGCGCTGACGTCCAGTCCGCGTTCAGCAGCAATGGCTTCCGTCAAGGTATACACGGTTACGCCGATCGCCGGTCGTTCGATCTCGCCATGTTGGATGAGCTGTTCCATGATTTCAACGACCGTGTTGATCGGAAGGGCAAAGCCGATGCCCTCCGCGCTCACAGGGTTACCGTATGCATCATAGCCCGCCGTGATGGTTTTTGCACTGTTCATGCCGATGACCTCGCCCTTGAGGTTCAGCAGTGGGCCGCCGCTGTTGCCAAAGTTGATGGCAGCGTCCGTTTGAAGGTACGTATTCGTGCGGCTGTCGATCGTCACCTCACGGCTGTTTGCGCTGATAATGCCATAGGTCAGGGTGTTTGCAAGGCGCTCCGTGTCGAGCGGGTTGCCGATCGCCAAAACGAATTCTCCCACGCGAACCTGATCCGAATCGCCGAGTGCAAGTGCTTTCAGGTTTTCATGTTCGACCTTCAGCACAGCGACATCCGTTTCCTCATCTGAGCCGATGATCGCGGCTTCGATCTCTTCTCCGCTGGGAAGCATCACCGTCACCGCCTGTGC
>HF985548.1:0-4698 GCA_000432015.1 Clostridium sp. CAG:1024
GCTTCGCCGCGGAGTTTCTTCACGATCTCGATTTCGGACAGCTTCAGCGAGAGCACGGTCGTGCGCTGCTGCCCCTGCGAGCCGTAAACGCGTACATCCGTCCCGTCGAGCATCATGAGCACGTCGTCGCGGTGCGGCCCCACGGAGGTAAAGCCGCGGTACAGATCGCGCTCCAGATTCTCGGCAAGCCGTTCCCGCATGGCGCGCGCAAGCTGCTCCGCATCCGCGTCCGGCAAATTCGGCTGGTAGGCGAGCAGCAGCGTTTCGCGGTGATCCGAAAGCTGCAGATGCAGATCCGCCGCGATGGCGGAGAGCTCCTGAAGAAACGCAGCCCGCTCTACCGTGATCGCAGCGCCGAGACGCGAAAGCTGCTCGTCCCATGGTTCGATCATGCCGGCATACACCGCGTCGGGATCCTTCAACAGCGCGTTCCGTTGCTTGAGCGCGGCGTTGTACCGCTGCAGCGTGTAGTAATATGCGGGCTTGAGCTGTGAGATCTCCATGTCGAGAAAGCGCCTGCGCTCCGCAGGGCCGCCCTTGACAAGAATGAGGTCCTCCGGCGCGAACATGACCACGTTCAGACAGCCGAGAAGCTCGCCCGAGCGGGCAAGCGGCGCACCGTCGATCGTGAGACGCTTGCGCTCGTTTGCGATGAGACGGCATTCGATCGTGCGCGTCCCGCCGCGCGTATCGAGCGTGAGCTTGATGCTGCCAGACTCCGCACCGGAACGAATCAGCTCCGCGTCGCGCATGGTGCGATGGCTCCTGCCGAGCGCGGACAGAAAGATCGATTCCAGCACATTCGTCTTGCCTGCGGCGTTTTCGCCCGTGAGTACGCAGAGGCCCTCGTCCGGTTCCATGGCGAGCGCCGTGTAGTTGCGAAAGTTTCGAAGTTGCAGCGCTTGGATCCGCATTCGGCCGTTCCGTCCTCCAGAGCAGAGATTCATCTATTTATTATACCACATTCGTTGCTGCTTGTATATATATTATAGAAAGAAAATGTGTCAGATCCGAGAATTTCCGAGGCGCGCTTGCCCGGCTGCACGTCGTTTGTTAGAATAGAAAAAAAGAGCGATCAGGAGGATGCGTCATGCGTTCGCTTTATGGTTCCGCAACGGCGTTTCTCAAAAAGCACTTGCTGCTTCGGGCGGCGGTTCTTCTGGCTTTGCTGCTGGCTGCGGCGTTTGCGGCAGATCGTTTCTGCACTGCGCGCCCGGATATCGCGGAGATGCTCTCCGAGCAGTTTGAGCAGGCCGTTGAACAGAGCGGGGCGGTCGACGAGGAGGCCGGAACGATCCGGCTGATACCGCTGTTCGTTCAGAATTTCCGCGCCACAGCGCTCATGACGCTGCTGGGCTTTGTCCCGTTCCTGTTCATCCCCGTGCTGCCGATCCTGTCAAACGGCGTGTTTCTCGGGGCAACGACCGCGTCCCTGGCAGCGCATGGCGTTTCGGTGTGGCGCATGCTGCTGCTCGGCGTTCTTCCGCACGGTATTTTTGAACTGCCCGCGTTGGCACTGGGCGCGGCGGCGGGCATCTGTATCTGCAACAACCTTGTGCGTTCCATCATGAAGAGCGGCGAAGCCTATCCGGCAAAGGAGCTTGCGCTCGGTATTTTCAAGGTGTATCTCTGCTATATTCTTCCGCTGCTCGTGCTCGCCGCGCTCACCGAGACCTATGTTTCGACCCGGCTCATCCTGTATGCGCTGTAACGGGCGGGGGACGATTTATATGACATTGGGTTCACCATATCTGTATGCCTCGATGATGGCCTTTATTTGCTGGACACGTTCGAGTGCCGTCGCTGTCAAATGCGTGTACTTGTCAATGTGATACTGGTTGTTGTCCTGCCTCGTGGTCGTATATCGCGCATATTCATGTCGCGCCGCAGCCACGCGCAGCCGCTCTTGCTCTTCGGCGCTCATGTTGTAGAAGTCCCCGCTATACACAGACCGTTCCCCATCGTCTATCCAGTTCCCGCACACACGGTAAGCCGCGATGTAATCCGCCTCATTGATGTAGTCCGCCGCGCTTGTGCGGATCGTGGCCGTGATGGACTGCCCGCCGGAATAGCTCTTACATTTGACGGTAACACCTTTGATCCCTGCCGCCTTGATGTCTGCTCGAATCGCCGCCGAGAGATCCGCGCCATACAGCGCCTTACGCAAGCGTCACAGGCGAAAACTTCTCCGAGCAGATTGAAGTAGAGTAGCAGCGGCTGATCTGCCCCGCATACAGGGCAATGCGTTTCCTTTGGCGGGATCCCGTTTGGGAACCCCGTCTGCTCCATGTTTCGAATGATCGGATGATCGGGAAGATTCCCGTCAAGTTTATAACTCATGTATCGGTTTTCGCCTCCCGTTCTTCACCAAACAAGCGCATCGCCGCCGCGTTCTGCGGTCACTTCAATCGCCCGGTTCCTATCACCGACAAAGCGGATATATACGCCCTCTCCCGGAACGTGCGCTCCTACATAGTTTCCTTCACGCTCGCTTTTCCATGCGTTCATACACTCGTTCGCTATGCGCAGATTCTCATCCGAAAGATGCGCCCCATCATCGTAGAAAGTAAACGATTGACACTCCCCACGGCTTTAGCCGTGGGGAGTGTCAACTTCTTTCTGTTTCCGTAGCCCGTTTGCAACGGCATTGTGATGATTTGTTTTAATCCCCATCCACTATCTCAACGATTTTTAATGACTGCGCGTAACACGTTGGCGAAAGCAGCTGGAGCAGCAAAGAACCCCTGCTCCGCAGTTGATTTTCTTTTGCTTCTTTTCTTCAAAAAAGAAAAGAAGAAGAGAAGAAGAAAAGAAGAAAAGAAAGAAACATCCCGCAACCCACCCTCGCGGATGCGCCGGCGCCATGGTCATGCCGTGTACGCTGTGCGCTGTGCGCCTGTGCCGTGTGCTGAGCCTGCGCTGTGCCGGGATAATCCCGTTTTATGCGGCTCCGTCGCACCCGTCATAGATTGCGGCTCCGCTCTGCCGCCGAGAGCGCCCGCCCGCATCCGCTACGCCAAAGAATGCCTCGCTTTATTGCAGCTCCGCCGTCCAGTTCAAGCCCTGGATGCGGAGATCAAGCTCGCGAAGTTCCTTTGATGTATCGTCGATCGTTATTTGCAGACGCCTAACGTCCACAGCGCTTCGCACGACCACCTCGCTGCGCGTCCCGCGCATGACGGTCTCGGACGCTTCCGCGCAAAAGCGCCGGAGCGCCTGCACATACAGCCGGAGACAATCACGCCGTGCAAGCAGCGCCGTCATGGTCTCGCCTGCGTCCGTGAGAGCCGCGTTCGTCTCGTTGATGCGCCGCATAAGCGTTTCCAACTGGCGGACGAGATCGGACAGTTCCGCCAGGAGCGCGTGCGGATCCTCGGCCGGCGTTTCGCCCTCCTGTACTTTCGCGTTCCTCAGCAGACGGCTCTCGATCTGTTCGATCCGCTTTTGCAGATCCGCGCGGAGAAGCAGCGCTTCTGCAAGCTTCATGATGCATCATCCTTTCCGTTTTCGGTGCCGCGGCGTATCGCGCCGGGATCAATCCCAGTATACTTTATTTTTCCACGCATTGCAAATGCAGCGCAGCATGGCGCATTGCCGAAAAATGTGGTATACTCCTGTATCATTGCCGCCCGTGCGGAAAGAGGAGGATACGATGCGCCTTATCGGCAACATTCTTTGGTTCGTGTTTGCGGGCCTGTGGCTCTGGCTCGGCTGGACGCTCGCGGGACTGCTCTGGTGCGTCACGATCGTGGGCATCCCGTGGGGGCTGCAATGCTTCAAATTTGCCAAGCTGATGTTCGCGCCCTTCGGGAAGGACGTCGTGTACAGCGGAAGCGTCGGCTCCGTGCTGCTGAATGTGCTCTGGATCCTTGTGAGCGGCGTGCCGCTTGCCATCGAAGCGGCGGTGATCGGGCTCGTGCTCTGCATTACGATCGTGGGCATCCCGTGGGGCCTGCAGTGTTTCAAGTATGCGCAGCTTGCGTTTATGCCGTTTGGCGCGCGCATCGTTACGAAACATGTTCTGTGATGTGAAAGAATTGGAAAACCGGGGCGGGTTTTGCAAGTCTCCGCATTCGGTTATGCTATACTGAAAGAAAACGACGTTTTGCACGCAAGACGTTTGGGAAGGAGAACGCGCTATGTCCATCCAATCGCTGCTCTATTTCGCGCTGCTGATCCTCATGGTCGTGAGCCTGTTTGCACAGGGCCGCGTGCAGCGTGTGTTTCAAAAATATGCAAACGAACCCGCCGCTTCCGGAAAGACAGCCGAGTCCGTGGCGTATGAGCTGCTCGCACGCTACGGCGCGGGCAATGTGCGCATCGAGCCGGTATCCGGCGCGCTGACGGATCATTATAACCCCAAGACCGGCGTTGTGGGGCTTTCTCAGGCCGTTTACGGCGAGCGCTCCGTTTCCGCGCTTGCCGTCGCTGCGCATGAGATCGGGCATGTGCTGCAGCATGAGGAAGGATATCTGCCCATTCGCATCCGCAATGCCGTTCTGCCTGCGGCAAGTATCGGATCGAATCTTGCGCCGTGGATCGTGATTCTCGGACTGTTCCTCGGCAGCTACAATCTGTCCATGGTGGGCGTCGTGCTGTTCGGCGCGGTGCTCGTATTCCAACTGGCAACGCTTCCGGCGGAGCTGAACGCTTCCTCGCGTGCACTCCGCATGCTGGAGGACGGCGGCTATGTGGACT
>HF985548.1:4717-5198 GCA_000432015.1 Clostridium sp. CAG:1024
CCCCAGCCAGTCCGACGATGCGAAAAAGGTTCTCCGCGCAGCCGCAATGACCTATGTGCTCGCAACGCTCGCTGCGCTCGTCAGCTTTTTGCGCCTGTATTCCATCGCGGCTTCGTCCCGCAGACGGGATTGACCGCTGCTGCGCATAGAGTGCCGGAACGCGGGCATGCTATTCTTCAAGGGCGCCAACGGCCCCAGAATAATGAAGGAGGCATAAACGAGTCTATGGATAGCAAGTTCGGCAAACAGACCATCGGATGCGGCGTTACCAGCTGCCGCTTCAATCAGCAGGGCTGCGAGTGCAGCCTTGAGCGCATCGAGGTTCGCCCCAACTGCGACTGCCACACGGGCGACTGTCACGAGAGCCTTTGCGGTTCGTATTCTTCCAAATAAGGAACACTTCGGAAATAGCGGGAGCGCTAAGCGGCGCTTCCGTTTTTTTGTGCTTTTTCTAAATAGGGGGGACGTTTTCTTTTCTTGA